>JAUHYR010000006.1 GCA_030426475.1 Bacteroidia bacterium | reverse complement strand
AGCCCTAGGTCTTAAAAAGTAAAGTAGGATTGGGAGACAAAAAATTTAAATCTATCTTTGGTAGTTGAGAGAAGGAAAATAAAAACTTAAAAAGGGCATAGGCAAGATCGATGTTTAAATCTTAAAAAATGAAAAGAGCAATAAAAACTTTCTTATTTTTAGCTTTAATTTTAATATCAGCAATTAGAGGTTTTTCTCAATCGGATAATACAATTTCATACTTACGAGGAATTTCAGGATTATGGGAAGCAATATCCAAAGACACATCATTTATTTCCCAATTAGAGTATTGCTCTGACCGACAAAAATATTTTGTTGATGTTACCAATACTTTGTTATCCAAAGAACGAAAACCATTCAGCTATTATGAGGGCAAGTATTTTTTTAACCCATCTACATTAAATATCGAATTTAATACGATAAATAAAAACGAAATACATTCTGGTTATTGCAAAGTATCGGGCGACACTTTATTTCATTACGCTACATTATCGGGTAAATCTAAAATCAAATCATATGCTTCTGCAATTGTAAAAAAAGACACGAGTACTCTATTGTATTTTGCTTCTTATAGTCAATCAGACGAATTGCCCGAGTTAAAATTTGAAAATCCATTAATCTACAAGCGACATAAAAAAAACAATCAGGAAATGAAAAGAGTAACAGGTATCGGTGGAGTATTTTTCAAATCTCAAGACCCTATCAAATTAAAAGAATGGTATAAAATTCATTTAGGTCTGGACACAGATGAATATGGGACAAATTTCGAGTGGCGGCAAAGTGCCGACCCATCTAAACAAGGATTTACCCAATGGAGTCCATTCACAGACAGAACCAAGTATTTCGAACCCTCAACCAAAGACTTTATGATAAACTATCGAGTTGAGAACCTAGAGGCATTAGTCGAGGAACTACGGAAAGAAGGCGTAATAATTGTTGACCAGATTGAGGTATTTGAATACGGAAAATTTGTCCACATTTTAGATTTGGAAGGCAATAAAATTGAGCTTTGGGAACCAAATGATGTGGAGTATAACAACATTGTAAAAGGTCGAACAAAATAATTTGTAAATATGAAACTTATCCTATCGATACTTCTGATTCCCTTTTTTATCAATCCAATTGTTACACGACACGATAAGGAGGAAGAAGCGTTTTACATCAATTCTTCAGATTATCCAAGTGTTGTTCAGTTGCGACTTAAGGATTTAACAGGTATTGTGGAAATGGAGGGAACTCTCATAAGAAAAAATTGGATAATAACTGCTGCTCACGGATTGAATTCTGTCGAAGTTAATCAACAAATTAAACTTTTTGACAACGCATTTACGATTAAGGCAATTACTGTTCATCCGGAGTTTGAAGGATTTGAAAACGATGTTGCGTTAATTCAACTGGACAGGCCCGTTACAACAGCTGAACCGATTTCTTTGTTTTCTGAAAATACCGAACTTGGAAATCAGATTACGCTTGTTGGTAGAGGCTGGTCAGGAACAGGATTAACAGGGCCTAATGCGGATGACAAAAAATTCAGAATTGCCACCAATAAAATTGATAGTGTTTCCAATCATTGGATAAAATTCCGATTTGATGAGCC
Organism: Bacteroidia bacterium; assembly: GCA_030426475.1. GTDB lineage: Bacteria > Bacteroidota > Bacteroidia > Flavobacteriales_E > Vicingaceae > CALALS01. Next base: position 57,609 of record JAUHYR010000006.1, on the reverse strand, counting down.
AAGCAATCAAAACACGACCGAACTTGAAGGGATAAGCGGACCGGGCGACAGTGGAGGACCTGCATTTATAGAAGTAAACGGACAAAAGTATCTTGCAGGAATAAGTTCAAACCAACTCAATGACCAAATCGGAGTAAAAGAAGGCCATTATGGGGTTATAGAATATTACACTCGAGTTTCCAAATACATTCAATGGATTGAAAGTGTGATTAATGGAGATATAACGCCTAATGAAACCATAAACAACACTTTTACAAACTGGGGATTTCCTGACACTGAAATAGGTAAAAAAGCTAATCAGTTTATGGATGCGGTAACTTCAAAAAATGTATCTGATAAGTTTATGGAACAAGTGTTTTACAAATCTTTTCGAGAATCATTTGACTTAAAAGGTTTTGTTCAAGGCATTTCTAATAGCCTTGTGAATCCTCAAATCGAAGAAATTAAAAAAGCAAAGTACAACGTTTTAATTTTTACAATTATTTCAGAAAATAAAACCTATCTGATACAGTTGGAAGCTGACAAACGAGACAATTATTTAATTGGTGGATTGTTATTCAAAAAAATAAGTGAATGAATCCCTAAATAAAATGCAATTTACAATATAAATATTAGGCAAGTAAACTTCGAAATGAATAATACATTAGCAAACATATATCAACATACAGCTTTCACTTCTTCGGAATTAGAAATAATTTTTAAAGCCCATGAAAAAACTTTTTTAAAAAAAGGTGATATGTTTTTAAAAGAAGGTCAGTTGGCTAATGAATATTATTGTCTTGAATCGGGTTTAGTTAGATCTTACGCCATTAACAGTGAAGGAAATGAAATTACAACAGGATTTTTTGGCAAGGATGAAATTGTTATTGAAGTTGCTTCACTTTTCTTAAGGACACCCACAAAAGAGAATATTCAAGCCTTAACGGATTGCGAATGTTGGAAGATAGATTTCAATTCCTTTGAAACACTTTTTCAAACGGTAAATGGTTTTATGGATTGGGGCAGAACATGGATGTCAGGGGCTTTACTTCTCACCAAGCAACGATCATTAAGTATGATTACCGACTCTGCAACTGAAAGATATTTGGCACTTCAAAAACAACACCCTGAAATAATATTAAACACACCTCTCAAATACATCGCATCCTATCTTGGAATTACAGACACTTCTTTGAGCAGGATTAGAAAGGAGATTGCAAATAATGAAAAAATGTGATTTCTTGCCATATGGTAAGAATTGAGTTTTCATTTCAGTATACTTTTGGTAAATTTTAAATGTAAAAGAAGTATGGACATTTCAACACTTAATTGGTTTGCAGTTATTGTAGCTGCACTTTCAAATTTTTTAATTGGCGGGCTATGGTATTCTCCATTACTTTTTGGCAAGATTTGGATGAAAGAAAACAATTTCTCTGATGACGACCTAAAAAAAGGAAATATGCCTAAGATTTTGGGACTTACCTTTCTTTTTTCAATTGTTATGGCGTTTAATTTGGCAATGTTTTTAAATGATGCAAATACTACTGCAACTTGGGGAGCTATTGCAGGATTTTTGGCAGGATTTGGATGGGTAGCAATGGCTATTTTTATAAATGGGCAGTTTGAACGGAGATCTGCAAGATATATGCTCATTCACGGTGGTTATTTTACCATCAGTTTTATCATAATGGGATTGATAATTGGACTTTTGAGATGATGCTATTTAAAAGTTATGCACTATGAAACCATCATTATTCTTTCTATCACTCCTATTTTTTATTCAATACTCATGTATAAACAACTCTAAAATGGATAATGTGAAAAATAACATTGATATCGCAGAAAAATCATTTGCTGCATTTAATGCACACAATTGGGAGGAACAAGCAAGTTACTTTTCAGATACCTGCCAATATTTAGATCCGTCTTATGGTGACACTCATGTTATAAAAAGCCGAGTTGAAAAAATTGAGAAGTATCGAAGAATGGAAGAGATGTCTCCTGATATTAAAGATGAAATCACATCCATTTTTGGTGTAAATGACAAGGTAGTTATCCAATTCATCTCATCTGGTACTGCCAAAACAGGGCAAGGCGATTATAAGTGGAGTTTACCCATTTGCTGCATTTTTACATTTCAAAATGGATTAATTGTAAAAGACGAAACATATTACAACAGAGGAAAATGAAAAAAATAATCACCATCATTCTCATCATTTCAGGGTATGCCAATTGTCAGGCACAAGAAATACCTAATTGGCTTAAAAGGGAGTGGAACTATTTGACAAACGGAACAGGAACCTGGGTAACAAGCAATGCTAAATACAAAAACACCTCAGAACCATTTGATAAATATGGACTTGAATGGAAGTATGGTTTAGGCAGTACAAGTGTTGTTGGAAAACTATATGGGATTGTTGAAGGAAAAGAAAACGTAAACATTTGGCAATTCTTTTTGTATTGGGACGGTGTAGAAAACAAAGGAAAAACTTTGCAGATTAGCCCTAACGGTACATATGGATTTGGTGATATGGTTTTGGTAAATGACAGCATAGTTCAATCAATACTCAACTTTCATACTTTGAATGGTCAAACTTTTCAAACAAAACACGAAAGTGTTACAAACTCTTTAAAGCATAAAACCACTTCTTTCAATTTTGACAAAAAGAATACATGGTTAAAAAACAGAACATATATCTGGCAACCAGTTATTGAAAGCCAAACAGCATCAAGTCAAATAGATACTCTTCCATCTGGTGAATTAACACTTACTCAATCTATAATTATCTATACCTCTCTTGACAAAGTTTGGAAATCTTACACCGAACCAGAAGAGTGGAAAAAATGGGTAACTCCAGTAGTTGAAATGGATTTCAAAATTAATGGAACAATTAAATCACATTATGACTCAACAGCTGCGATTGGTGATAAAGGAACCATTGTAAATCACATTCTCAATTATATTCCTTACCAACAAATTACCATGCAAGCAGAGTTAAACGAAAATTTTCCTGCATTCATGAAAGGAGAAGAAAAAAATTTATATAGCATTGTTGAATTTGAAAGATTAAACGAAAACAAAACCAAATTGACCATTTATGGAATTGGTTATAAAAACGAACAACAATGGCTTGACTTACTTAAATTCTTTATTCAGGGGAATGAAATGACAATGAACAAACTAAAGAAATATTTGGAACAATCGTAAAATTCAAAGTATGGACAAGGCAGAACAAACAATGATAAACAACCTTTTTAAAAACACAGGTATAACCCTTGAACAGTGGATTGATATTGTTAAAAAACAAAACTTTGAAAAGCACGGTGAAATTTTAAGGTTTTTAAAAGAGAAACATTCTTTTACACACGGATTTGCCAATATGGTGGCAATGAAATCAAGAAAAGCTGATGCAGGATCAATCGAAAATAAGGACGAGTTAATTGAAAGACAGTATCAAAACAAAGAACATTTCAAACCGCTTTACGACAAGTTATTATCCGAAATTTTAAAATTAGGAAAGGACGTAGAAGTAGCACCCAAAAATGCTTACGTTAGTTTAAGGCGGAAGAAACAATTTGCAATTTTAAACCCAGCAACAAAGACAAGATTTGAAATTGGCATCAACCTGAAAGGACAAGAACCTCATGGTAAATTACTAGCAGAAAAACCAAATTCAATGTGTTCTCATAAAATTAATTTGACAGATATAAACGACATTGACAAAGAAGTAATTGAATGGATAAAAACCTCTTATGAAAATGCAGGATAAAAACTTTGGCATATATCACGATTTGATTATAAACGCACCAATAGAAACAGTTTTTGCTGCTATTTCCGAGCCTAAACATTTAGTCAATTGGTGGCCTTTAAAATGCACAGGAAAGCCCAAAATCGGAGCTGAGTATAATTTTTACTTTACACCAGAATATGATTGGTATGGAAAAGTAAATAAGATTGTCCTAAACCAAACATTTTCTTTAGAGATGACTAAATCCGACTTGGATTGGGATGGAACTCTATTAGGTTTTGACATGACTATAGAAAATGGAAAAACCTATCTACGTTTCACTCATCTTGATTGGCCAGAATGTAATGCGCATTATCGAATAGCTTCATTTTGCTGGGCAATACTGTTAAAGGGGTTAAAGGACTATCTTGAAAAGGGAACAATCTTACCTTTCGAAGAACGAAGTTAAAGTCTTGGAACCGAATGAAAGAAAACCAAACTCAATAAGTTCTCATAAAATTATACTTTTGACACAATTAAAATTGACGAAGAAGTTTTTAGCTGGTCAAAGCCTGCTTATGGAAATGCGGGATAAAACTCATTTTTATAAATAACAGATGTACATGAAGCTACTCCTGATACTCTTTATACTCCTGCTTAACATAGCAAACGCACAGGTTAACGAGTCTGAAACAATGTACTTTGATCCGGACTATTCCGAAAAAATTAAGACAGCTCAAATAAAAGTTAAAAATTTAATGGGCAATAAAAATATTCCTGGACTTTCTATTGCTATTTCTACAAAAAGACATATGATTTGGGCGCAAGGCTTCGGATATGCAGACTTGGAGAACAAAACAATAGTAAATATTAATTCCAAATTTCGCATAGGTAGCATATCAAAAACATTAACTGCACTAGCTATTGCTAAACTGGTGAATGATGGAAAAATAAATCTAGCAGATGATATCCGTAACTACGTCCCCTATTTTCCCGAAAAAAAATTTACAATTACCATTGGGCAACTTGCCTCACATACAGCGGGAATCAGAGACTATGATTATAAAAACGGAGAATATTTTAATAGTTTAAATTATAAAACAGTTGAGCAAAGTGTTGGAATATTTAAAGATGATACTCTATTGTTTAAACCCGGAACAAAATACAGTTATTCAACTTACGGTTATGTATTGCTAAGTGCTGTAATTGAAGGGGCAACGAATATGAATTTTCTCGATTACATGCATGATAGCATTCTTTTGCCTTTAAGCCTAAAAAATACAGTGCCGGACCATAACCAAAATATTATAGAAAATCGAGTTCGTTTTTATGACGAGATAGATGGTAAAGTTGTAAATGGTATTTTTGTGGACAACTCCAATAAATGGGCTGGTGGAGGATATCTTTCTACTTCATTGGATCTTGTTAAGATGTGCCAAAGTTTATTAAATAATAAATTTCTAAGTGAATCTTCCAAACAACTTCTATGGACTTCTGCTGTTTTATTAAATAGACAAAAAACAAATTATGGAATCGGTTGGAAACAAAATATTGATAGTTTGGGTAGAAAATATGTATATCACGGTGGAAGTTCTATCGGAGGGCGCTCCCTTTTAATGGTTTATCCAAAGGAGGAGTTGGTTGTTGCTATTACATGTAATTTAAGCACTTACTTTGACGAAAAATTTGTGTCCGAAGTAGCTGAAATATTTATTAAGCAATAAAGAAAATGAAAAATAAGCAACCACAATATTCTATAAGTTTAATGGTGCTTAGCATTTAAAATTGAATAATTTAATCTAGTGTAAATTTTGAGTGCTTTCACTAGAAGAACTTATTATAATAAAAAAACGCTTAATTTTATAAAGAAGAACTACGGCACTTTTGACATGGACAAATTTCCACAAGAGTTATTGGTTGAAATGAGTACAAAGAAAAACTTGTCACAATTTTGGACGGTACTTGGGTTAATATTAGTTCTCTCTGGATTTATTTTACAACTTATATCAACCTTTTGATGCTGCTTATTTAATCTCTCAAAATGAAGAATTCATTTCTAAATAAAACGCTACTGCTCCTAATATTTTGTTGTATTACCGTGCTTATCTTTTCACAAAAAGATACCGCCATAACTTCTTATGCCAAAATGGAGTTATGGAAAGATAGTGCCATAGGAGCAATCTATAACAAAACAACCTATACCGTTGCTTATAACAAACCTGATAGAAATGGAAACTATAAAATATTTCTTTCAGACACATTAGGGAATCAGGAAAAGCTACTTACTTATACTGACTGGAATGAAAATTGCCACCAGTGGGCAGAAGAATGGCATCCTTCGGGAGAGTATCTTTTTTGCTATGTCGAAAAGACTGAATACGTAAAAGAAAAAGGACACAAACGAAAGTCGGTGGATGCTATTCCGGGATACGGAGCATATACAGACTTATGGCTGATTACTAGAGACGGAACAAAAGCATGGAAACTACTTGAGCTTCCAAATAACTATAACAGTGGTATTATACATGGAGCAATATCAGAAGACGGTTCTTTGTTTGCATGGAGCGAAAGAGTTCAGGCACCTAAATTTTTAAATTTTAATCTCATGGCGGGAGCATATATTATGAATGTAGCAGATTTTTCATTCGATTCTGTTCCTAAACTTACTAATATTCGTTCTTTTAAACCGGCACAAGCAGATGCTTGCAATGAACTTGATGATATTTCAAAGGATAATTCAACCATTGCCTTTTACAGCACGTTTGAAACAAAAAATTTGCTTGCCACTCCTATTTATACCTTAAATATAAATACGGGAGAAATAAAAAGATTGACTTATGAAAGCTTTGCGCAAGCTCCAAAATATACACCTGGTGGAGAAAACATTGTGTATATGACCGGACGAGATTGTCATATATTTCCTTTTGAGATACAGGGAGTAGATTGGTGGATAATGGATAGGGAGGGGAAGAATCACAGAAGACTTACTTACATGAACGTTAAAAATCATCCACATTCAGTTAATCATTATCGATTAGCAGGCTGTTTATCGTTTGTGTCAGACAACAGCTTTTTAGGGGGAGTGATGACCTATCCCTTTGGTTTGATTGGATATACTGTAAAAGTTACATTCGAAGAACCTTAAAGAAAAACAAGAGAATTAACTAAAGATAAGAGATAAAAAAATAGAGGGAGAATAATTCATCCCTCTATCTACATAAATCCAAACTACCTATGAAAATAGTTTGCAAAAAACCCGCCTTATTTTTATGAAAAAAAATTAGACTCGCCAAAAATAACCATTTACTTCAGTATTTTAATAAATATTAAACTACTTTAGCAATAACAAAATTATTTACTAAGTAACTTAGATTTGATAACCCATTTCCATATTCCTTCCTACCCATTAAATCAATTTATTGATAACTTCTTTTATTATTCAGGATTTAACCCTGAACATTCCATAGACAGATTTTTACCCGATGGAGAAGTTCAGTTACTCTTTGACCTCACCGATTACCCTAAATATATCTACGACAATAACACTCTAAAAGAAATTCAATCATGTAAAAAAGTTTGGTTTTCAGGCTTTAGAACAGAACCCATAACTATACCTTCAGGAAAGGAAAGTGAGATGCTTATCGTTCAATTTAAAAAAGGCAGGGCTTTTCCCTTTTTAAGTGAACCTATGTATCAACTAACCAACTTTGTGGTCGATGCAGAATTGGTTTTAAGTAATGATATTTTGGATATACGAGAAAGTTTGTTAGCTGCTAAAACACCTATCGAAAAAATTAAGTTATTGGAAAGTAAACTTTTAAAATACCATCTTAATAGCCTGCAAGAAAATCCGTTTGTAGATTTTGCAGTTAATGGAATTGTATCTTCACCCCAACAATGCACTATAAAAGAAATTGTAAATAAAACAGGGTATTCTCAAAAACACATTATTCAACTTTTTAAAAAGCATGTTGGGGTAACACCTAAAGAGTTTTTAAAGATTATTCGCTTTCAAAAGGCAATTCAACAAATAGAAACACAAACTCCTCTTAATTGGTCAAATGTAGCTTATGACTGCGGATTTTATGACCAATCACATTTTATTTCTGACTTCAAGAGTTTTTCAGGCTTTACTCCAAATGATTATGTTAATCAGAGAGGAGAATTTCTTAATTACATACCTATAGCTTAAATCTAAAAGGTAAAATTTTTCCTATTTTTTAAAATTAAAGAGATAGACTTTTGTTCTAAACTCAATAACTATGGAAAATATGATTATCAATCACTGGGCAGTGTTAGCTGCTGCAATTTTTAACATGCTATTAGGAGCAATTTGGTACTCACCTGTAATGTTTTACAATGGGTGGAAAGCAGAAAATCAGCTTACAGATGAACAACTAAAAAATGCCAATCAGGCAAAGATGTATGGCATCAGCTTCTTTTTGGCTTACTTAATGTCTTATAACATGGCTTTCTTTCTTGGAGATGCCAACACCGATTGGCAATGGGGTTTAACAGCTGGATTTTTGACTGGCTTTGGATGGGCAGCTGCTATTTTCACCTGTATTGCATTATTTGAGCAAAGAAGTTGGAAATACATCTGTATCAATAGTGGATACATCATCATTTATTTTTCTGTGATTGGACTTATTTTAGGGACTTGGAGATAAAAACAAACTAATATGGCAAAGACATCACAAGAAATAGAAAAAGAGTTTATCGAAAACTTAAAACCCAGCACAGGTAATGATTTAAAAAGCTGGTTGTCAATTCTTAAAAATTGTGGAATAGATAAGCGGAATGACATTATAAAATGGCTAAAGGAAACCCACAATTTCGGGCATATGAATGCTAGTTTGCTTGTTGGCATCTTTAAAAATAACGGTATGCCTGTGTATGCCAGTGAACAAAACTTACTAGGCAATCAGTTTGAAAAATATCCTGACATGAAACCATTATATGAAGAGTTAAAGTCTGCTATTTTAAATTGGGATAAAAGTGTTGAATTCATTGCTAAGAAAACTTATATCTCTATTACTAAAAAAAGAGAGTTTGCAGCTATTAATGTTCGAAAAGGAGAATTAAGAATGGGAATGGACTTAGGAGAATTACCATTTGACGATTTTCTTCAGAAATCTAAATTAACCGGACCGATGCCAAGAATATCGCATATGGCGGTAATTTCTAATAAAAAGGATATTACAAATAAACTCCTTCAATTTTTGGACACCGCAAACAAAAGAGTAAATTCATAACTCTATTATGATGAAAAAAATAACAGCACATTTATTTACATTATCCACATTCGTTTTCTTCTATTCATGTAATGAGCAAGAAGAAACTAAGCATAAAACAGTAATTCCTGAGATAGAATATCGCATTGCATATAATGTACTTGTAGATGACCAAAGAGACAACTATGAAGTGTTTAGTATGCAAACTGATGGAAATGACAAAAAGAATATTACGAATCTTTCAGGGGTGGAATGGACATATCTTTCCGTGAAAGACAAAATCTATTTTATTTCAGATAAAGACACTTGTGAGCGTTGCTTTTTTCTTTATAGAATGGATTATGATGGTAAAAATGTTGAGCAAATAACTAATTTTCAGTTGAGAGATAGTTGGATGAGCAGCAGAAATAATGGTTCAGAATTGATTGTTAATCCTCAAACAAAACTAGATTCCGCTTTTTATATTATTAATACCAAAGGAGAAATTCTTCACAAGGTTTATACAGGTTTAACCTATTTTAATGACCCTACTTTTTCTCCGGATGGAAAACAAATAGCCTTTAGAGGGGCAAATAAAAAGTTTAAAAAAGAAAATGGATTTATTGATGAAATTTATATCATGAATGAAAATGGTAGTAATTTACGGCAGCTAACCCATTATCCGGCTAGTGATACTTCAGCAAAATGGTATAATTACCATGCCGGACCACCTATGTGGAACGTTACGGAAAATTTCATCAGTTATCAAAGTTTTCAGAATGGAAAATACAGCTTATATGCCGTTACACCTGATGGAAATAAGCAATGGAAGTTAACCGAAAATACTAATAGTGAAGGGTGGCATTGTTGGAGCTCTGACGGTAAGTGGTTGGCAATTGAATTATTTGATAAAGAACAAACGCAATTCCACATTAGCTTAATGAATTGGGAAACTAAAGAATTAAAAATACTTACAGACACTACTTACAAATACCAGCAGTCACCAAATTTTTTTGAAGTGAGTAAAAAATAAGCTTGGTTAAATTAATCAGTAATTTTGTTTTCCGTTTTCATAGACTAATCTCTTAAAATATCTTCTGTACTTAAATAAACTCCTCCTGCCTGTTTTAAGATTTCCCTAATATTTTTTCTACAAAAAATCAATTATTTTAGCTAAACTCTAAATGGCTAATAGTTTAATATAACCCAAATGCAGGTAATTAAACTATGCTCAAAACTAAGATAAATGATTTCTTTTGCCAGATACTATAAAGACAAAAAACTTATATCGGTTTCAATGAATGATATGAGTAATTTAATTCAAGATGAAAAAAATAAGAGAGACATAGCAGAATATATTTATGAAAGATTGTATACTCGTTTTTTAAAAATGTTTGACTTTGAAAGTAGTGAAAAAGTCAAATACATTAAAAATGGTAAACAAGTGAATAGAAATAGATTTAAAGAGGAATATAAAAATGGTTTTCTGCAAATAGCAGCTTGTTCCTTGTTGGTAGAAACTTTTTCTGCATTTCTAACAGGAGTAGATAGAACCCCAAGAAATAAAAGCAAAAATAGTTTTAAGAAGGTGTTTGAATATGCCGAAGAAAAAAACAATTTATTAAAAATATTTAAAGGCAATGATTCGTTCTATACAGATATTCGTTGTGGAGTTTTACATCAAGGTGAAACTTATAAAAACTTCACGATAACAAGAAAAGGTAAAAGCTTACTGAAAGATAATTGTATAGATGCTTTTATATTCCATTTTGAATTAAAAAAACTACTCCAGTCATATCAAAAGGAACTGGAAGTGTCTGAATGGAATGGCAATATGTGGAAGGCTTGTAGAAAAAAGGTTGCATTTATCATAAGAGATAATATATGATGCAAAGCTGAAAGTAATTTTATAGTTTTTTTACTTTAAAAAGAGTAAAAGAATAAATATATTTGGGAAACAACTCAAACCCAATTTATGAGAATATTTATTAGTGAATATGACAGGTATAATGCTTTTAGAGTAGCGTTATTGGTTACGGCAAATTTTCATGACATTCCCTATTATGAATACAAAAGCAATCCTGAATTAATAGAGGCTCTTAAAATATACAAATCACCTCTTTTACCCCACCTAGAAAAGTATTTCTTAAATTATGATAATTGGTTTAACTTTTATCAGGAAAGGAAGAAAATTGAAAAACAAGAAAACAGAGATTATGACTTAAACAATGATGAAAAAGAGACATTAAGAGATTTATCTGACAAAAGAGAAAATTCACTTCAGGAGCTTCAAGAGGCTTTTAATGAGTTAAGAGGAAACAAAGAATAGGAAAATAACCTATGGCAAAGAGCTACGATAAAAGTAAAATGCAACACAAAGAAGGTATTTTACGCTTTCAATGGGGCGACTATCCTGCTATTGGCATTAAGCACTTTGAGCAACGTAGAGACGAAAGAACAAAACCAGAAGGAACAAACATTTTTGACCAAAGAAGTTTATCTGATGAAAATGTTCTTCTTCGCTGCTTCAAAATATTAGAAAACGAAAAATATCAGGACATACTCAATACGATTGAGAGCAATAAACCCAAACATACTGAATTTATTGCTGCTTTTGAGACAGATGAAATAGCTGAGAAAGGAAGGGACTTTCTATTTGTTTTTGTTGTTTTCTCTATTTCAGTTAAAGAGACAGCTATAAATGACATCGAGCAGGGAGAAGAATTTTTAAGCTGTATTACCATAGTCAAAGACACATTCAAAAAAAGACACCAACTGGCTGATAATGTCGTTGAAGTAACGATGTGTTACCATAGAGACAAAGATTGGGGCGACTATCGTTGGCGACAAGCCATTCCTAGAATTTAATGTTTAACCAATACTTAATAACTATGAAACCAAAAGAAAAAAATTATGATTACACCCAAGATGATTTAGATAATCATGCAGACCAATTAAATCCGAATAATGATGCTTACTGGCAGTCAAGAGGAGAGGAAGAAAGACCTGAAGATTGGGAAGACAGAGTAGAAGACGAAGAAGATTGAAAAAACAACAAAAATAATTATGGAAACAGTAATAAAGACAAAAGAAGCATTTATAGAGTTAATGAATATGCACTATGAAGAATGTTTCGTGCAAAATAAAGGGTTAAATGAAGTCATTGACCGATTTTATTCAGAACTTAAAAAAGATGAATACATAGACATAGAAGAACTAGATAAACAATTAATACTAATACTAACCAGTTATCTATATAGTAACTATAATATTATAACGGTAACAGAAGAAAATGAAATTTACGGTATCAATGAAGGAAAAAAAGAACTTTTATTAGAAAGCGACAACTCTTTTCTCTATACCGATGCAACTGCTACGAAAATCAGCTAAAGGTTTATATTCACTTTATCACTATAACCAAGAGAATGAAAAGAATAATAAAAAGTTCTTCAGCACCATACCCAAAAACAAATACTTCCGAAATGGAAGCAATCTCTGCATTTCTCCATGTTCTAAATAAAGAACGAGTAAAACTGGATATAAAGTATTTCGATAAAGTGCCAAATATAGATGGAATAATTGAGGTAGTTTCCGAAAACCAAGTATCAGTAGGAAAAATGGAGGTTCAAATTAAGAAATTAGGAAACAAAAACATTAATAAACCCAAATATCAATGCTCAGTAAATTTTCTTGCATACTGTGAAGTGAACATACAACCCGTGTTGTTAATAGTTGTTGATGTAGCTAATTCAATTGCTTATTGGCATCACATGGATAAACCCACCATCCTAAATCTTGGAAAGATAATTGATACAAAAGGGACTAAATCTGTTTCACTGGAATTCAATCCATCCAATATGATTGCAACTAAGGATTTAGAATATATTGGAAAATGGGAAAACATAATTGCGAGTTATCAGGAAAAAATATTGGATTATGATGAGTTAAAGAAAAGGGGAAATGACCTTAATGCTGAATTAGAAGAAATGAAAGCATTAACAAACAGTGCTGTCGGAAAAGTCACTCCAATTTTCAAGGAAATACATTTTTTCTTAGACGCATACAATGGATTATTAGACGATGACTTTCTTACCATAAAAAATATACTTTATCCAAATTATTGGAAAATTGGCTTTGGAATTAGAACTTATAATAAAAATAAAGTTAGCTTCAGTCTTTATCCCATACACTACAATCTTAATGATGTTTTAATAAAAGAGTATAAACTCAAAAGCCAGTTTTACCGACAAAATGCCTTTACTTATATAGGGCATAACATGGAAAATCCTATAAAAACCAGACCCATAGAATATGCTTATCAGTTAATTGAAAAAGATACCCTTAAAGTATTGGAGAAAAATCCGCTGTTGGTAAATAATATATTTCTTGCCAAAGAATATATTATTGCGTTTATTGATGAATTCTATCTAGTATTAGGGCTGGAACAGTTTGCCTTAAAATACTCCGTTAAAGATATTGAATACTCTCTAAACATGTTTTTACCACTGTGGATAGAATCAATTATTAGTAAAAGCGTAACACCTGAAATAAAACTACCGCCATATTTAATTGATTATATCTACTTACATAGGAGTAAAGAAAATATTAGTAAGGTGTCAGAAAAAGTGAAAAAGGACTTGTCCGAAGGAAAGCAACCTACACTAAATTTAAAGTTCTATTCTGAAAGCTATAATATAAGTAACGTATTTCATCTTATTAAATACTTAAAGCTCATTAATGTTAATGAAATAGAGAGAGAATATAAAATGCCTATTTCTATTACAAAAAGAGTTTATTATAAATGGGAAACTTGGAGTGAAGAAGACACTTTAAAAAACATAGAGGTTTTCTACAATCATTATTCAAAAATTTATGACCTATTGGTAAAAACATATTTTCCCAATCTTTTTTCAGAGCTTCAGTTTTTCAATAATTTTAATTTATTAATTGTCGTGATCGAATTCAATTCAAATGCTTACGAACGTGCACCATCAATTCATTTATATAAGTTGAATTCAACCTCACCAGCAGAAAACAAAATTATTGTATATAATGCAAATGATGAAAACACCCCCTCTCATTTTCAAAGGGAAAATCTCTCCTATTTTTTTAATATGAACAAAATAGATATTGACGGGATATCTTATAATTTAAGTGATTGTTGTTTCTCAGTGATGGATTTTATATATAAGAAGACCCCAATATATTATTCTATTAATAATTTATTAATAGAACGCCTAAAATTATACTTTGAAACCAAGAAAAAAAGATAATTATCCATTTCCCTCCAAAAAAGGAGTATATATTCCCCTCACCTTCCAAGTCTACATCACTTCTCTTAAGTTTAATTAATATTAAAGATTGCTTTAAAGGTTAAACAAGCCCTGTAACAGATTTATTTTTTACTTCATAAAATATCTTAAACAAAAGTTTTCCCGTTATAAAACATATTAAGGTATCAATAAATAACTATTAATTAAACTATTAGCTATTGACAAAATGAAAAAAAAGACATAATTTTCAGAAATGAAAAAACTACTTCTCACATTTTTAATTATACATTTTACATTCTTAATTAGTAATGCCCAAGTAAACCTTGTACCTAATCCTTCCTTTGAGGATACTGTTGCCTGTCCCTATCAAGCAGGTGATATCAATAAGGCTTTGGGGTGGAATACTTTTTGTGGTAGCCCAGACTATTTAAATACATGTGCTAATCCGTCAATTTTCGGAGTTCCAAGTAATTTTGGAGGTTATCAAATTCCATCAAGTGGAGATGCTTATGCTGGTTTTTTATCTTATATCGGTTCTATTCCAAACTTTAGAGAATTTCCATCTTCTATTCTTTCCACTTCTTTAACGATTGGACAAAAATATTATGTCTCATTTAAAGTTGCATTGAGTCTAGGAACATTTACTCCGTCAAATTTAGCCACTAATAAAATAGGAGCAACCTTCACAACAGGTTTTTATACTTGCAATTCTTTAGTAACAAATAATCCTGCTGTTTTTACCGATTCAATAATTATTGATTCTCTCAACTGGACAAAAATAACAGGTTCGTTTATTGCTGATTCTTCTTATAGCCATATTGTTATTGGAAACTTTTTTGATGATTTCAATACGGATACCGTAAGCTTTTTTGCTAACTCTCAAAATAATGCTTATTACTATCTAGATGATGTTTGTGTAAGTACCGACTCTGCTTTCGCTTATAATTATGTTTATAATACTAGTATTCCTGAGATGACTTCACAAAATCAAATTACCTTTTTCCCAAATCCTGTTATTGAAAATTTAAATATTAAAAACTCGTTTAATGAACCAATAGATATATATATCTATAATGTATTTGGAGAGCTGATTTATTCAGTAAAAAATATAAATCATAAAACACTTTCCGTAAACTTACCTCACACTCAAAAAGGTTTACTTTTAGTGAACATCAAATCACAATCACAATCAATTAATTATAAACTTCTTAAACTTTAAACACATGAAGAAATATATTTTATTTTTTAACTCTTTACTAGTAATAATTTACGGATTTAGTCAATCTGATGTTGCTGGTATTGGAACAGGTCATATTCGCCAAAATGGCTTTTATGTGGGTTGGCAACCAGGTCTTGGTAGTGTACCCGGTTCATTAGAGATTAGAAACAACTTTAACCAGCCAATCGAATTTTTTACGAATGGATTTCAACGCATGCATATCAACAATGGTGGTGCAGGAAATGCAGGCGGAAGGGTAGCCATCTTTAATACTTTACCTTTAGGCTTTGCTCCACAGGCTCGTTTGCATTTACACCAAACAGGTGGGCAAAACAGCATAAAGTTTACCAACACAACCACAGGTGCTACAGGAACAGACGGTTTCGATATTGGCATTGGTGGTGCAGGTGCAGCTAACTTTCTACAAAACGAGTTAGAAGATATACGCTTTTTATTTACTGGACAAACTCCTGCTAACAATACCTTTACTTTATTTACCCACAACGGAGTAGGTTTTGATGACAGAGGTTTAATCAACCCTACCATTTTACCCGGAGCTATTGATGCCAAATTAATGATAAACGACAGAAACCCTTTAAACCCTAACGCTCCCAGAAACGAAAATATGCTACTACTAAGAACAACCGGTTGGGGGTTTGATTATGGTATACCTTTTGTCCCGGGTCAATCTTCGCCTTTCGGAAACTTTACCTTAGCCACTATACAAACGAGCTCAACAGGCGGTGCCGATGCAGGACTTAGAATACAGGGTTCTCGTTTTAACTCTCCTGTTTGTGATATTGGTTTTATTGATTTTGCAAATGACGACCCTAATCAAACCCAGGATTATGTTATGGCAAGAATTGCATCAGGTAACCGATTTGGTAACGGAGCAAGAGGATATTTAAGATTTTATACACATGCGGGTTTAGCTAATGCAAATCCACTTATTGAGAGGATGAGAATATCAGAAGAAGGAAGAGTAGGAATCAATACCTTTGGTAATCCGGGAAACAGCCCACAAAACAGACTAGAAATTACATCGGTTGCCGGAGACCCAAGCTTAAGCGGTTTAAGGCTTACTAATTTAACTTCCGCTGCTATTCCAGTTCCTAACCCGGGCTTAGGAGTTTTAACTGTTGACCCTAACGGTGATGTTATTTATGTTCCGGGAGGTGCAGGCGGTTTAGTTAGTGCTCACAACGGAACATCGTTAAGTACCATTACTCCTAATTTTGTTGCTTTTGGACAAGACCTTGCACAAGTGGGTAATCCGGGTATGTTACTAAACGACAGAGAAGTGCCTATGAATAATTTTAATGTATATTTTACAGGGCAAGGAGTAAACAATCCGCTTACTGACAATATTTACTTAGGCTATCCTACTGCTCCATTAACACCTGTTTCTTCTAAATTTTCGGCTATAGAAAATGTAGGAAATGTTTCTACCACTACTTATGCAGGTCATTTCAGAAACATCAACATTGCACAAGGTATGCTTGACCCTGATGTTATAGGTGTGGCAGGAATTTCAGACGCCACACAAACTGACCCAACCGCCAGAAACATTGGTGGTTATTTTAGAGCACAAGATGCAAATTTAAGCACCGCTATTTTTGTAGATATGGTTAATAATCAAAACGTATTATTTTCAAAAGGTGCTGATGTTTTTGCAACCAACTGTAACTCTTCCGCATTTGTAGGGTATGATGTACAGGTTAACGGTGTTAATTCTTCTTCGGGTATATACTCAGGTGTGAGAGCTGTTGTAACTAGTCCGGGAGCAGAAAACAGAGGAGTTTTTGGTTTTGCAGCTACCGGAACTAAAAATTATGGAGTATATGGAAGTGTTGTTGGTTCCAGTATGGGCGGTGCAATCGATAATTATGCTGGCTACTTTAATGGCGATGTTTTTACAACTACTGGACAATATCTTCCTTCTGAAACAGCTTTAAAGCAAAACATACAACCTTTACAAAATGCATTAAGTACTCTAAATAAAATTAATGCTTCTTCTTTTAATTTTAATCAAGCTAATTACCCTAGCGTTAACTTACCTACTGGCTTAGAATATGGTGTAATAGCAGAAAACTTAGATACTGTTTTACCTGAATTGGTTAAGGATATCACTAATCCTGCGGTTTATGATTCATTAGGCGGTATTATTCATCCTGCAGTTACTTTTAAAGGCGTAAATTATGATGAGCTGATTCCTTGGCTAATTGCAGGTGTAAATGAACTAGACGGCATAGTAAAAACAAAAGACAGTCAACTTGCTACTCAAGATTCTATTATCAATAGCTTAATTAATAGATTAACTCTAGTTGAAAATTGTTTAGATAGTAGTAATATTTGTAGTAACAATATTAATGCTAATCGCACAACAAACACTACAACTGTTACTCTTAACAATGCAAAATCAATAATTCTAGACCAAAACAACCCTAATCCGTTTAAGGAAACTACCTTTATTACTTATAACATTCCTGATGATGTAAAATCTGCCACTATGGTATTTTATGATATGAACGGAAGAATGATTAAAGAAGTAAACATTACTGAAAGAGGAGAAAGCCAACTGCAAGTTTACGGCAGCGACCTTTCTACGGGTATTTATACTTATACTCTAGTAGTAGATGGTAAAGTTCACACTTCTAAAAAGATGGTGAAGAATTAGTATTTCAACTATTTTATAATACTTTAAACCCTTTACTATTAATAGTAGAGGGTTTTTTATTAGATATAACAAAGGGAGAATTTTTTCTCCCTTCACTAAATAGACAGTTTGAGTAAACTACTAAATAAACCCACTATCTATTGACAAATTTAGCGATTTATTTTAACTAAAAAAGGAACAATTTAAATTGCTCCTTTTTGGCTTTGGCTTTTTAATTAAAAACCATTAGTCTATGAAAAAACTACTCTACAAAGGTAAGTTTCTTATGGGAATAAACACTACCTTACTTTTGTGATTTTTCATTAAAACTTACCATCCAGTTAATCTGAAACTTATCGGTACACATCCCAAAATAATCTCCCCAGAAAGTAGAAGCTATGGGCATGGTTATATTTCCGCCATCCGCTAAAGCATTAAAAATACGGTCGGCTTCAGCTTTACTTTCCGTGTTAATGGATATGGCTATATTGTTTCCTATTTGGGTTTGTTTTGCCCACTCTCCTCCTGTATCGCTTCCCATAAGCATGGTTTCTTTGCTTATCGGTAAGCCAATGTGCATGATTTTATTTTTGTCTTCATCGGGCATAGGGTATTTCGGGTCTTCGGGCATATCAGCAAATCGACCGACATAGTTAAACTCTCCGCCAAAGACAGATTTATAAAAATTAAAGGCTTCTTCGCAATTGCCCAAAAAGGTTAAATAAGGATTTATGGTTGCCATAACATTTAATTAAGGGGTTTAAACAAAAGAATGAATTTTATTGGAGGAAAGAAAGTTTATTGAGGTAAAACGTTTTTCAAAAAGTCCGGCTCAATAATTTCAAAACAAACAAGAACACTTAAAACAAGTTCAATTACAATGACTAAAGCCATTATCCATAACACAGATATTATTATCCATTTATAGGGATAGGGATAATGGCTTTGGTATTTTTTATTCATTATAATTTGTGGGTTCTAAACTTCTGATTTACATTTACAAAAATATTGTTTTTATAGCGTAAGCTGTAATTCTTTGTTACAGAAAACTGGAAAATTCTTAACCAACCAAGAATTATAGGCAGACCGCTCACCGTATGGGGTGGGCTTTGCTTGTTTGGTTGGTAGGTATTCCAGTACCTCTGTAACTGATAAGTTAAAGTTTCACCCCTATCTATTTTATAGTGGGGATAAATTAAAAATTGAACCATTATGATAAAAGTATTACTCGTAGATGACAGCTCTGTATTCAGAGAAGCACTGAAAAAAACTTTAAACACTTTACCTACACTAAATATAGTGGGAGAATGTGAAGACGGAATAGAAGTCATTCCCTTTTTAAAAAGAAAAGAAGTAGATGTAATTTTCATGGATTATGAAATGAAACATCAAAACGGAGCAATCACCACCCAAAAAGTCAAAGACCACTATCCTGAAATAAAAATCATCGGACTATCCATTATAGATGAAGAATTTGTGAAGCAGGAATTTTTAAAAAACGGAGCAGACGGATTTATAGTGAAACATGAATTTTCTATTCAAAAAATTGCTAATGAAATTAACTACTATGAAAATTGTTGATTAGATAAGTTTAACTTAATGAAGTTAAACTACTCCCAATAGCCAGTTCTCTTGAAACTCTTTCCGTCATACTCGTAGCAAATTAATCCATTATCTATGGCATATTTAAGGGCATTTTCCACATACCCACTTGCGGAAACAAAATAATGGTATTCAAACTTATATTCTTTATCCTTACTTACCATATAATCATTAAACTCTCTAATGGACTTACTAATATGATTAATGTTGACCTTATTCTTTAAATTTTTACACTCCACCCAAGCATTTTCCTTGTTATATTTATCACTTAGTTTTAAGTAAACGATAGAGCTAATCAGAAACAAAACTGCAAAAATGAGAAAACCGACACCATAATTATCTATTTCATAAATAGCATAAAGTCCTGAAAAAAAGCAAAGAGTTAAGGAAGTTATAATAAATATAATACCAATAGAGTGAAATCTTTTTCCTCTCTCATCCAATCTTTCACCAATAATATCAACTGCTGCCCCTTTATTATTATCTCTTCCAGATAAGTGCGCACCTACCCTTACTTTATCCCAGTCCAGTTCTGATTTCATATATTTCGCAAATTCACTTTCCAGCTTATCTCCAATTTGTTTTGTTGTTTTTGCCATAATAAAGAGTATGTGAATGTGCTAATTTATAATTTATAAATCACTTCACATATTTATTCACTAAAGTAAATTATATAGAGTTTGTAGCCCTAGGGATTAAGCCATGCTTTTTCTATCAACAATTCAATAAAGCAATCTACCTTTACCTACAATAACCGACTTTCTTAATCCTTCTTCAACATTGTTTTACATAAACTGACACAAACCGTAAAGCAGTTTAGTTCAGTAAAACATCTTTGTATAGTTAAAAGATATTTATGACTACAGACAACGAAAATAATCAAGGAAACTCAGAAGAAAATAACTACGAACAGCTCTTTAAGTACCTACTTTCAATAGGAGGAAGTGTGTTTGCCGTTTATTTCATGTTTATCCGACCCATTCAGGAAGCATTAGACCAGACCAAACTGGAACTAATGAAACACCAGCGTAAACTAACCGAATTAGAACAAGAAAATAAAACCCTAAAAGAAGATATGAATCAGCTAAAAGGAATGGTGCAAACTATTATCAGCAATAAAGAAAATGTCAACAAAAATGCCAATCACCTAATACTTGATTAAAATGGAAGAAGCAGAATTTAAAGCAAAAGCCCTGACTGTTCCTATTGATGTACTAAAAGAGATTGCCATAATTGTCACCAAAGCAAGAATGAAAAACAGCATTATAGATGTCCCTCCCAATAAATACGAAGTCATATTGCAAATCCATTATGTCGAGCAGCACCCCTATCACATTAAAGCCTTAGCAAATATTGAAAACATTCTTATCAAATATGATAACCTAAGATATGTTGAAGAAGAGTATTTAAACTGGAGGGATTAAATTATGAGAAGAATTAAGCCTTATCTTAAAATCAATTGTAATTATTGTCAGCAAGAATTTCTATCTATCCGTGCAGATAAAAAATACTGTTCTCCTTCTTGTAGACAAATGGGGTATATTCAAAGAAAAAAAGGAATAGCTTCTTTTTCCAACAATACATCAATTGACACGAAAGAATTAGAAGGGCTTTTACATCAAGTAAAAAGTCAATCTATTAATTCAGGCATCAACTCATTCATCAATCTCCCTCAAGTTTCTCATCAAAATCATCAAGTAAAGTGTCAAGTAAACCATCATGGTAATGACTTTATGCATCAACTAAAAGATAAAGAGTACCCCTATCACTATTGTCAATGGATGAAACAAGAAGAGTTAGGTATTGTTCATCAGTTTGCCGAACTTGAGTTTTGTGAGTTGGAAGATCACTTTAAAGAGAAAAAAAGAGAAGCCATATGGGTAAGTATTCGTCTTAGAAGTCTGATTGAATCACTCTTAATCCTCTCTGAAATGTTTCGGGTGAAAAAAGATGATTTGATTGAACTTTGTAATGCGTTTACCCTGCTCATTCAATCAAAAGATTTTAAAAAAGTAGAAGAAGCATACTGTTATGCTACTACTACCAAAAATACCCGTAACCAGCTTCGCAACTTTCTTTTAAGTGAGCAAAGAGAAGAGTTCTTGTTTAGGTTGCGACCAGAGATAAAACAAAACCTCATTATCTGCCGATATAAACTGGCTAGCTTTTTTATCAGAAGACCTTTTAAAGAATTGAGTTTTGATTAATTAACCACAAAATCTAATGCTGTAAAGTTTAACTATTTGGAATTAGATGCTGTGAAGTAAAAGATATTGGTAATAGACAAAGAATAGTGTTCAATGAACTTGGATAATCCACATACTGTAGCGAAGTTTGAGAAACCCCCACTCTCCTTTCAGCAGGTAATCAATGCTGAAAAGATGACAGTGGAAAAACTAAAAACATTTTCAGGATTTGAAAACGTATCAGAACAAGAAGCACAGCACATCATTGAAACACTTAATTGTTTTAGTGACATTATTATAAATCATATTACTAAACCGGAATATCATGCAGACCCTTAGTCCTTTTAAAAGTTTTGCCAAAGCATCGAAAGAACAACACATCAATAAAGATGGAAAAGCGGTAGTCTATACCAGAGTGTCTACAAAAGAACAGGCAGAGAATAATGCAAGTTTAGAAACACAGAAAAAGTATTGTATTGAATTTGCCAAAAAGAAGAAAATAGAAATCATCGAATTTTTTGGTGGTACTTATGAATCTGCCAAAAGTGATGAACGAAAAGAATTCTCCAAGATGCTTTCTTTTGTTAAGCGAAAGAAAGACATCTCTTATATCATTGTTTATTCTTATGATCGTTTCTCCCGAACAGGAGCAAATGGTGCTTATATCAGCGAACAACTTAAAAAGCAAGGTATTGTTACTTTATCTGCCACTCAAGAAGTTGATGCCATGACGGCAGCTGGTTCTTTTCAGCAGAACCTGTATTATTTATTCAGTCAGTTTGATAATGAGTTGAGAAGAGATAAGTCAGTTTCGGGTATGAGGGAAAAACTAAGAAAGGGATATTGGATAGGTTCTATTCCATTTGGTTATACCAACCTTAATCCGGGAAAAGGGAAAGAACAGCAGATTGTCATTAATGAAGAGGGTAAACTTTTAAAATATGCTTTTTTATGGAAAGCGAATGAAAACATTACCCATATAGAAATAGCAAAACGACTTGAAAGAAAGGGTTTAAAGATTAGCTATAAAAAGCTAAGTGATTATTTCAGGAATCCGTTTTATTGTGGCTTGGTGGTTAGTTCTCATATACCGGGAGAAGTGGTAGAAGGAAAACATGAGGCGCTTATTTCCAAAGAAATCTTTTTAAAGATTCATCAGCTATTAAATAAAACAGGTTATGGGGAAAAGAAGAATATGGATGATGAAAATCTACCTTTAAAGCGTTTTATGAAGTCTACTGTTTGTGGAACGGCTTATACGGGTTATCTTGTCAAAAAGAAGGGCTTATATTATTACAAGAACAATCGTATTGGAAGTAAAGAAAACCGTAACGCAAAAATTATTCATCAGCAGTTTTTAGACCTTTTAGAAAATTATGCTCTTTCTGATGAAAAATATCTTGCTCCTTTAAAGGAGGTCATGTATTACTCTTTTAAGAGGGCTCATGAGGCACATATTCAGGAAACGATGGCGCAACAGAACGAATTATTGGAGATATCCACCAAATTAGAGCGCCTGGAGGAGCGTTACGTGTTTGAGGAGATTAGTCAGTCGCAATATGAAAAGTTCAGGCAACGTTTGGGGGCAGAAAAGCTGGAAATTGAAGAAAAACTACACTCCAGCGGGTTTAATTTATCGAACTTGGAGAAGGCGCTGGATTTGGGGCTGAATTATGCCAAAAACCTGCCTGAACTTTGGCAAAGTGGCAATCTGGACACTAAGCGTAGTCTTCAAAGAATGGTGTTTCCGGAGGGTATTTTGTATGATTTTAAAAACAGCGTTTTTCGAACTCCTTATGTGAATTCTATTTTTAGCTGTATTGGCGAGTTGTCTAAGGAAATGGGCAAAAATAAAAACGGGACAAGTCAAAATTTTGAAGACTTATCCCGTTCTGTACTCGGGGCGGGAATCGAACCCGCACGGTCGCAATGACCACAGGATTTTAAGTCCTGCGTGTCTACCAATTCCACCACCCGAGCAGCGGTTTTTAAAAAAATAAGGCGTAAAAACGCCTTTTAATGAGCGAGAAACGAGACTCGAACTCGCGACCCCAACCTTGGCAAGGTTGTGCTCTACCAACTGAGCTACTCTCGCTTAAGAGTTTGCAAATGTAAATAAAAATTTAAATTCAAAAAAAGTAGCATGATTTTTTTACTTAATTAGCTTGTAGTTTTTGTACTCTCCCACCCTCCAACCAAATAACTTCTCTATGATATTCAGAAACTTAAGCTTTAAAGATGGTTTGAAGTTTTGAGTATTATATTCAAATTTCCAGTTCATCTTTTCAATTCGTGATTTCATTACAGTTGGATGGGTTTCCTGGAATTTTCTTAAAATATCCAGCCGCTTATAATCATACTCATCGGCTTTAACTACATTCTGTTCTACCCACTCATCGCTATGCCAAAGCTTGTTAAAGTTTTCTTGTTTTGCCTGCTGGTATTTCGGGTGTTTTACCCAACCGTAATGATATATTTCAGCGTCAATGGCTCTTACATTAA
Organism: Bacteroidia bacterium; assembly: GCA_030426475.1. GTDB lineage: Bacteria > Bacteroidota > Bacteroidia > Flavobacteriales_E > Vicingaceae > CALALS01. The sequence continues at coordinate 33,251 of JAUHYR010000006.1, read as the reverse complement.
GCTTTTGACCATTTTTTCTAAACCCTTGTGCATCTTTATAGGAACGAATGCTTTTATCATTCTTTATAATCCTTATCTCATTTCGATACCAGTTTCTTGAATCACCCACATAATTATAGCTTCCGTAGAAATGAACATATTTAAACAGAAGTCCTTCTGTTTTTACATCGTTCTTCCATTTTTTCATCTGCTCTAAAACTTCGTCATGATATTTTTCATGCAACACTTCATCTGCCTGAATATAAAACAGCCAATCAAATTCATTAGAAATAGCATCCATCGCCTTATTGGTCTCTACCGCTAAAATAGTTCCGCCTTCACGCAAAGAATCATCCCAAACCGTTTCAATTATTTTAATCTTCGGAGAATTAATTGATTTGATTAACTGAAGTGTTTCATCTTCTGAATTTCCAACAGCTACTAAAAATTCATCACAAGCAGGTAAAACCGAAAGTATAGCTTCCTTAACAGGATAGTCATATTTTAAGGCATTTCTTACAATTGTAAATCCACAAACCTTCATGGGATAAAAGTATTGAAATCTTTGAAGAAATAAATTTTATTCCCACTTCAAGAAATTTATCTTTGCAGCGCATTTTTAATATTGCGCTTTAATGAAAAACAGGGGTTTAGATATTCAGTCGATAATAGGTTTAGTTCTAATTGCGGTAATTTTATTCATTTTTAGTTGGTATAACAAGCCATCTGAAGAGCAATTAGCTAAAGAGAAACATCAAAAAGATTCAATTGCAAAAATTGAAGAAGCTAAAATTAAACAAGCCGAAAATTTAAAAATTGAAACTGTAGTTGAAGATACCATTAAAGCAGTTCCCGATAGCAGTATAGCAGACACTATCCCTGCCAGTATTAAAGACTCTCTTCAAAAAGCTTCCGTTAAAAATGAATTGGGTGCGTTTTATCTTGGTGCAAATGAAAAAAACGAAGAGTTTATTCTTGATAATGGAAAAGTAAAACTTACTATTAATAACAAAGGCGGAAGAATCACTTCTGCCGAACTACCGGAATATAGAACTTATGACACACTCCCTTTAAGAGTTTTTGATGATAGCTCAAGATTCAATCTTGTTTTTCAAACAAAAGACGGAAAGGTAATTAATACTGAAAAGTTATTTTTTGAAGCCACTGAAAAAACAGATTCTTCAATTTCAATGAGATTATATGCCTCAGAAGACAAAAGCAAATATCTAGAATACTATTATGAATTAAATGCCGGTAAATATGACTTTGATTTTGATGTTAGGTATATCGGTTTAGAAGATGTTTTATCTCCAAGAGTTTCAGATATATTTTTAGAGTGGATGATTAATGCTCCTAATCAGGAAAAAACCTTAGAAAATCAAAGAAATGCTTCAACCATTTATTACCAATACAAAAATGGTGATACTGACTACTTGAGTGAACGAACTGATGAAGCTGAACCTCTTGAAGCTTCAGTAAAATGGATTGGGTTTAAAGAACAGTTTTTTACTGCTTTTTTAATAGCTGATGAAAGTTTTGATGCTTACAATGCTTCCGTTGAAACTAAAACTGACCAAAACTCAGAAAAGTATGTAGAGCAAATGAGTGCCAGCCTTACCATTCCTTACAAATTCTCACCAAACGAAACTTTTGGAATGACTATGTATGTTGGACCTAATAAATTTGATTTACTTAAGAAATACGAAAATAATTTAGCAGAAGTAGTTCCATTAGGTTGGGGAATTTTTGGTTGGGTAAATAGGTTTTTGGTAATTCCGGTTTTTAACTTTTTAGAAAGTTTTAATTTGGGTTACGGTATCATCATTTTACTTCTTACACTTTTCATTAAAACCTTATTAATGCCAATCACCTACAAAACATATTTGTCAAGTGCAAAGATGAGAGTTTTAAAGCCTGAAATTGCCGAGATTAATGAAAAACATAAAAACGATTCGGTAAAAAAACAACAAGCCATGATGGCTATGTACAGGCAAACCGGAGTTAATCCATTTGCAGGCTGCATTCCAATGCTTATACAAATGCCTATTCTCTTTGCCATGTTTAGGTTTTTCCCTTCTTCTATTGAGCTAAGACAAGAATCTTTTTTATGGGCAGAAGACTTGTCTACTTATGATTCTATTATGGAATTAAGTTTTAATATTCCTTTCTATGGCAGTCATGTAAGTTTATTTACCATTTTAATGGCTATTTCATTAGTGTTTTATACTAAAATAAATGGTTCACTAACAGGAAGTGCAATGAGCGAAGGTCCCATGGCATCACAGATGAAAATCATGATGTACATTATGCCTATTATGATGTTGTTTTTCTTCAACAGCTATTCATCCGGCTTAAGTTATTATTATTTTATTGCAAACGTTACCTCTATATTACAAACATTGGTTATAAGAAAATGGATTATAAATGAAGATTCCATTAGACAAAAAATAGAAGCGAATAAAGTAAAACCTCAGAAAAAATCTGGTTTTGCCAAGCGATTAGAAGAAATGTCAAAAAGACAACAAGAAATTCAAAAGAAGCGAAAAAAATAGTTTGGCAATACTTTTGCTAATTACCCTAAAATTTAACTTATGAAATATTTCGTTTATATACTTATTGCTATAGCAATTGTTGCATGTAATAACAGTAAAGAGATAGCTAGCGAAAAGGAAGTTTCTGATAAAGCTAAAGCGGATAAAAAAATGGAAGCTATTGAAATGCAGGCTTCTGAGGGTGTAATACTTACTAGCTTAGATGTGCCTGATTCATTACTAGCAAGTATTGAAAGAACAGCTTGCTATGGAACCTGCCCAACTTATATTATTAAAGTTTATAAGAGCGGATATGTTACTTATGAAGGTATTCGATTTGTGAAAAATGAAGGTATGTTTCATGCAAAAGTAAATGAGGATGTTTTAGACCTACTCTTGAGTAAAGCAAAAGATGTGAACTATTCCAAATTTGAAAATGAATTCAACGAAGGTATTACAGATATTCCTTCAACTATTACTCAAGTAAGACTTGACGGAAAAGTAAAACAAGTAACCAACAGAGGTGGAGATAACCAGCAGTTAATCGAATTTGAAAAATATTTTGACAGTTTGTTTGCGAATATAAATTGGGAAAAAAGTAATTAGTTTTCTTCGTTTATCTTCTTTTCCTCTAAGTTATTATTCAAAACTATTTTAAAATTTTATCCGTAAGTTAGCTTTAAGTGAATAAAATAATAACTTTATTTGCTAATCAACGATAATTTTTTTGGAGCACATTGTAATCATAGGTAATGGAATTTCGGGTATAACTGCTGCCAGGCATATTCGAAAAAAAAGTGATTTAAACATTACCGTTATCTCATCAGAAACCAAATACTTCTTTTCTCGAACTGCTTTGATGTATGTTTACATGGGGCACATGAAGTTTGAACACACTCAACCTTATGAACCATGGTTTTGGGAAAAAAATAAAATTAATCTTATTCAGGATTATGTTGAGAAAATAGACTTCACTAATAAATCTCTCACATTAAAAAACGGCAGTCCTATTTCTTATGATAAACTAATACTAGCTGTAGGCTCAAAACCTAATAAATTTGGTTGGCCGGGTCAAGATTTAAAAGGAGTTCAAGGTTTATATAGTTATCAAGACTTACTTGAACTTGAGGAAAATACTAAAAATGGAATTAAAAGAGCCGTAATTGTCGGTGGTGGTTTAATAGGAATTGAATTAGCCGAAATGCTACTTACAAGAAATTATCCTGTTACGTTTTTAATAAGAGAAGAATCCTTTTGGGGAAATGTTTTACCAAAAGAAGATAGTGAGTTAATCATGAGGCACATGAAAGAACATGATGTTGACTTGAAAACTGCAACAGAATTAAAAGAGATTATATCAGATAGTAATGGAAGAGTTAAATCAATAATTACAAATAAAGATGAAGAAATAGCCTGTGAGTTGGTTGGTTTAACGGCAGGAGTTACTCCTAACATAGATTTTTTAAAAGGTAGCGATATAGAACTAGATAAAGGAATATTAGTAAATGAATTCCTTGAAACTAACCAGAAAGATGTTTACGCCATTGGAGATTGTGCACAGTTTAAACAACACCCTAAAAAAGAGAGAAAACCTATTGAACAAGTTTGGTATACCGGAAGAATGATGGGAGAAACAGTTGCAAACACAATTTGCGGAAAGAGGTTAGCTTACAATCCTGGGCATTGGTTTAATTCTGCTAAATTTTTTGATATTGAATATCAAACTTACGGGTGGGTTTTTAATACCCCTATTGAAAACGAAGAACATTTTTATTGGGAAGATTCATCTAGAAAAATTGCTTTAAGAATAGCTTATGATAAAGATACCAGATTATTTCACGGCATAAACCTTTATGGGCTAAGAATGAGACATCATGCTTTTGACAAATGGTTAACAGAAAAAAGAACCGTTGAATATGTACTTGAACATTTAAAAGATGCCAATTTTGATCCTGAATTTTACAAATCTTATGAGCCGGAAATTTTGAATGAATTTAACCTGAAAAACAATACCTATGTTAAACCTAAATCCAAAAGTTGGAAAAGAATTTTAAGCTTTAATTCTTAATGAAATTACTTCAAAAAATAGGCTTAATCATTTTTATTATTGGGATTACTGTTTTTACTTTTTCCCCATTTATAGGGAGTTATAAAGTAACTAATGACATATTAAAATCAACGCTTTCTGAACAACAGTATGCGAACCTTTCAGAAAAGCTGAAAGAAAAATTAGTTGGGAAAAGGTTTTCATACACATGGGAAATTTCCAGTGTCTTTGTAAATGAATATGAGTTCAAAAACGAAACATTCAAAAATAAGCATGAATGGGATAAAGTCATGCATGACAACCCGCAAGACATTGCGCTAAGTATAACTAAGTCTTCAGCAACTGGTTTTTATATAAACAATATTCTACTTTTTTTCTTAATAAGTTTTGGTTTTGGAGTATTAGGTGCAATAATGTATTTTCTACCTGATGTGATTTTGCTTGGTCCGCCCGGCATAAAAAACAATAACATTTATAGAAGACCTTCCACTAACAGAGGATTAATTGCCTATTTCGTTTTTGCCTATTTAATAGGGTTTTATATTTTACTTTATTTCTATCCTGCCCAGCTTACTAATCAAATTCTTTTAGTTAACCCTTTAAGCTTATTACTTAACGGACATCCTGCAAGCAGATGGTTTTTATATGGTGTTTTATACTGCACCGTAATGCTAACTATGGCCGTTAGAATGTACATAAAATATCGTCATAATAAATATCAAATTGTTAGAACAACGTCTGTGCTTTTTTTCCAGGTTGCCTTTGCTTTTTTAATACCTGAATTATTAATCAGGTTTAATCAACCCTCAATGGATTTCAAAAATGCATGGCCGTTAAACTATAGTTTCTTTTTTGATTGGAACATAAACAACCTACTAAATAGTGGAGCAATAGGGGCATTTATGTTATTTTGGGGTATTGTTCTCACTCTTATTATTGTACCTGTATTTAGCTATTTTTATGGAAAAAGATGGTATTGTAGTTGGGTTTGCGGTTGCGGAGGGTTAGCAGAAACTTTAGGTGACCCTTATAGACAGCACTCCAATAAAACTTTAAAAGCATGGAAGTTTGAAAGATGGATAGTTCATGGAGTACTGGTTTTTGCAATTATAATGACGGCTGCTGCTCTTTATACTTTTTTCACCAATGAAAATACATTACTGGGAATAGAAACATACAGCATACAAAAAGCCTACGGATTTTTGATAGGTTCTATTTTTGCAGGAGTAATTGGCACAGGCTTTTATCCTATTTTTGGCAACAGAGTATGGTGCCGATTTGGCTGTCCTTTAGCGGCTTACATGGGTATTATACAACGATTCAAATCAAGGTTTAGAATTACCACTAACGGAGGACAGTGTATTTCATGTGGCAATTGTTCTACCTATTGCGAACAGGGAATTGACGTAAGATGGTATGCACAAAGAGGTGAAAATATTATTAGGGCTTCATGTGTAGGCTGTGGGGTTTGTTCAGCAGTTTGCCCTAGAGGTGTTTTAAAACTAGAAAACGGACCCGAAGAAAACCGAATAATAGAAAATCCTATTATTATTGGTAATGATGGCATTAAATTAAATCTATAATGCTACTGCAATACTATTTTGATATTCAGCCAATATTTCTGTTTTGAAAGAAGGAAAAAAAATAGGTGTTATTATTCCTGCTTTTAATGAAGAAAATTCTGTAGGCAATGTTATTAATGAAGTTCCGAAGTGGGTAGACATAATAGTAGTTGTAAATAACAACTCTACTGATGAAACTGAAGTAAATGCGAAAAAAGCAGGCGCAATAGTAGTTGATGAACCTATTAATGGATATGGTAGAGCATGCTTAAAAGGAATTGAGTTTTTTAAAAACCACATAGAAAAACCTGATATAATTGTATTTATTGATGCAGATTATTCAGACTATCCTCAAGAAATGGAATTATTAGTAAACCCTATTATTAATGATGATATAGATTTAGTCATAGGTTCACGTGCTTTAGGGAAGAGAGAGAAAGGCTCTATGACTTTTCCCCAAATTTTCGGAAACTGGCTAGCCACTTCTTTACTGAGATTAATTTACGGAATAAAATATACAGATTTAGGACCATTCAGAGCAATTCAATTTGAAAAGTTGCTAGCGTTAAACATGGTCGATAAAACTTATGGATGGACGGTAGAAATGCAATTAAAAGCAGCAAAACATAAAATGAAAATAACTGAAGTTCCTGTAAATTATAGAAAAAGAATTGGCTTCTCTAAAATTTCCGGAACCATAAAAGGTACTATTTTAGCAGGATATAAAATCATTATCACTATTTTTAAATATATATAGGTTGGCATTACTACTCATTATACTTTATGGAATAGCTTTATTATTCATTTTTTGCTACAGCATTATTCAAATTAACTTGGTAATGAACTATATTAAAAGCAAAAGAGAAAACATTAAGCTAGAAGTTCTTGATATTACTAATCCAAGTAATATTCCAGTTGTTACCATCCAGCTTCCAATATTTAACGAACTTTATGTAACGAATAGATTGATTGACAAAGTAGCTCAAATAAATTATCCAATCGAAAAACTTGAAATTCAAATTTTAGATGATTCCACAGACGAAACTACAGAACTTATTGCTAAAAAAGTAGTTGAATGGAAAGCAAAAGGAATTGATATTATACACTTCAGAAGGAAAGAAAGAAGTGGTTATAAAGCCGGAGCTCTTGCTAAAGGATTAGAAGCATGTAAAGGCGAATTTATTGCAATTTTTGATGCGGACTTTATGCCGGATAAAAATTTTCTTGTTCACACTATTCCTTATTTTAAAAATGAAAACATAGGGGCCGTTCAAACTAAATGGGAGCACTTAAACAAAGATTATTCAATGTTAACGAAGCTACAAGCTTTTGGTTTAGACGCACATTTTTCAGTAGAACAAAGAGGTAGAAATTATGGAGGACACTTTATTAATTTTAACGGAACAGGCGGAATTTGGAGAAAGAAATGTATAATAGATGCCGGTGGCTGGCAATCAGATACTTTAACCGAAGATTTAGACTTGAGTTATCGCGCTCAATTAAAAAAATGGAAGTTTATTTATTTAGAAGACATTGGTTCTCCGGCTGAACTTCCTGCCGCTATGAACGCTCTAAAAACACAGCAATATAGGTGGACAAAGGGGGCTGCAGAATGCACTAAAAAGCTTTTGGGAAATGTATTATTATCAAATAATCTAACGCTAAAAACAAAGCTTCATGCAATTTTCCATTTAATGAATAGTAGTGTTTTTATTACCATCATTTTCACAGCTTTAGCAAGCATTCCAATATTATTTATTAAAAATCAAACCACTGAATATAATCAGCTATTTAAGTTTGCCTCCATCTTTTTACTAAGCCTATTATTTTTAGGAATCTTTTATTTTGTTTCAAATACAAAAGATAAAAAGTTAACAGGCTTAGACTACTTAGATTTTATCCTTTACTTTCCTTTATTTCTATCTATTTCCATGGGCTTGTCGTTGCATAATGCTATAGCAGTATTAGAAGGTTATTTTGGAAAAAAGACCGCTTTCATCAGAACACCAAAGTTCAACATTATATCTAAAAATGATAAATGGGAAGGAAATAAATATTTAATAAGTAATATTTCCTTCTTAACAATACTAGAGGCGCTGTTATCCGTTTACTTTTTAATCGGTATTTTTTACGCCTTTGTTTTTAAAGATTTTGGATTGCTGCCCTTTCATATTATGCTTGCTTTCGGATTTGGCTATGTAGCCTACTCATCAGTTTACCATTCTAAAATATCTGTAAAAAAAATATGAATGGTATTAAAGAAAAAATAATTCTTTTCTTCTGCTCTCTCATTTATTTTTATTGTGCTTATTATTTAAATCGTAGTGATTTTGAAATTCTAATGTTATGTTACACTTTACTGTTTTCAGGATATATTTACATAGCTAAAAAACCAACATTTAATTTCAAGGAAATAGTTGCATATGCTGTTTTCTTCAGGCTAATATTTTTATTCTCAGTACCACCACTTAGTGATGATTTTTATCGTTTTATTTGGGACGGAAGAATGATTATTGATAGCATTAATCCTTATTTGATTTTACCTTCAGAATTTATTCAAACTACTTCCGATAAAGATTTTCATTTTTTATTTGAGAATATGAATTCTCAAAATTATTTTACGGTTTATCCCCCCATTAATCAGTTGTTTTTTGGGCTAGCAAGCTTTATTGGAAACGGAAATATTTATTTCGAAATCATTGCTCTTAGGAGTTTTATTATTCTGGCTGAAATTGGAACCATGCTAATGCTTCCAAAGCTTCTACAACATTTCCATCTAAATAAAAATCTATCCCTTTTTTATATTTTAAATCCACTTATAATAGTTGAACTAACAGGAAATTTACACTTTGAAGGTGTAATGATTTTTTTCCTCATCGCAGCAATTTATTTTGCAGTTAAAAATCAGATTCTCTTTTCTTCTATTTTTTGGATACTAGCTATTGGCACAAAGTTAATTCCATTAATTTTTCTTCCTGTTTTAATCAAAACTCTTGGAATTAAAAAGACTTTATACCACTACTTAATCACAACTTTAGGTTGTGTACTCATTTTTATTCCCTTTTTATCGTTCGAATTAATCAGTAACTTTTTTTCAAGTCTTGATTTATATTTTCAATCTTTTGAGTTTAATGCTAGTATTTATTTTTTGGTTAGAGAAGTTGGATATTGGATAAAAGGTTGGAATACTATTCATTTTATTGGTCCGGTTATGGGAGTCCTTACCTTTTTAGGTATAGTTTCTACCCTATTCTTTTACAAGAAAAAATCAGATAAAAGCTTTTTAACAGCTTGTTTCTTTGCTCTTCTTTTCTATTTACTAATGGCTACAACAGTTCATCCATGGTATTTATCTACACTCGTTTTACTTGGAGTTTTTACTAAATATAAATGGATTGCAATAACCTGGTCGTTTTTAGTAGTGCTTAGTTACGGAGCCTATTCGGAAGAAGAATATTCTCAGAATTTAATTTTAGTATCAGTAGAATACATTTTTCTTTTTATAACAATGATTTGGATTATCTCTAAAGAAAAACAAAATCCTATCCCCCAATACTAATCATTGGCCGGTTTTTTTGATATTCTTGTTGAGCAGAGTTTTCCTTAAAATCAACCAATCCGCCTCTGGAAAAAGCTTTATTAATAAATGCTTCGTTAATAAACAGTTTTAGGTCTCCCCCACTTCTTAATACACTTAGTATATCTTTTTCCTTTTGGTCGAACAGGCAATTTTTTAACTTACCGTCAGCAGTAATCCTTATTCTGTTACATCCACTGCAAAAAGGTTTTGTAATTGTACTTATGACACCAAAAGTTCCTTTTGAATTAGTTATTTTATAATTATGAGAGGTAGAATCAATAGAATCATTCAGCTTCTCATAATCATATTTTTCGGAAATTTTTTCAAGGATATCTTTTTCAGAAATTGTTTTAGAGTAATCCCATTGATTGTCTTTAAATGGCATAAATTCAATAAAACGGCTATCAATATAGTACTTTAAAGTTAACTCAACAAAAGGCAAAATTTCATGTTCGTTTAGTCCCTTTATTAACACCATGTTTAGTTTTAACGGAACATTATTTTCAAGCAATAAAAGAATGTTCTGCTTCACTTTTTCAAAGTAATTTCTTCCTGTAATTGAATGAAACAATTTTTCGTCAAGCGTGTCTATACTTAGGTTTACACTAATATTATATTTAGTTATTACGTCTATATATTTATCTATCAAAAAACCATTTGTGGTAATACTAAGTTTAGTGTTTAGTGTAGAGAGTTTAGTAATTATGTTTTCAATGTCATTTCTGAGTAATGGCTCTCCTCCTGTCAAACGAATTTTAGTAACTCCCAGCTCAACAAAAGTTTTTGCCAACTCAAAAATTTCATTGGCAGACATTAAGTTTTTTTGGGGTAAGAACTTCATGTTTTCATGCGGCATACAATATGTACAACGCATATTACATTTATCAATTAATGATATTCGCAAATAGGTATGTTTTCTATCAAAGCTATCTACAATCACTACTTTGGTATTGATTTAAAAACATGTAAACAGTGAGGGAAAAGTGCCTGCATACTTTCTTTAACACCGCCTATTGAGCCTGGTAATGTAATAACCAATGTATTATTTATTAAGCCTGAAATTCCTCTTGAAAGCATGGAATAGGGCATTAGGTTTTGTCCAAAACTTCTGGACTGTTCCATTATTCCGGGTATCTCCATAGTTAGCATACCTTTAACTACTTCCGGAGTAATATCAGATTTGCTTACACCTGTTCCGCCACAAACAATAATAATATTGTTATTCTCTTTTAAAGAATTAATCACATTTTCAATTTCGGTTTTATCATCATTTACAAGATTTTTGTTTACTACTGAAATACCTAAATCAGATAATTTTTTTTCAACCAATGGCGTTACCTTATCCTCTCGTTGACCGGAAACAATTTTAGATGAAACCACTAAAATAGATGCTTTTAGCTCTTGCAGAAAATCATCTTTAAAATCTGACTTCCCTCCTTTCTTTTCGACCAATTTAATTTCAGATATACTTACATTTTTATCAATTGGCTTTAGCATATCGTAAATATTTAATGCCACTACTGAAGCTCCATGCATGGCTTCAACTTCCACTCCTGTTTTGTAAATAGTTTTAACTAATACTTTTATAATGATACTTAATTCTTTTATTTCATACTCAATAGCTGTGTGCTCTATAGGAATTGGATGGCAATCCGGTAAAATTTGAGGTGTTTTTTTAATTCCCAACAAACCAGCTGCCTTACTCATTTCAAAAACATTTCCTTTAGGAACTTTTCCTTGTTTAATCGCCACAATAGTTTCTTCACTTCCCACCTTTACCACTGCTTGTGCAATAGCTGTTCTTAACGTGTTTGTCTTTAGCGTAATATCTACCATTACATTTTATTTACTTTCCATTGATGTTCACCGGTTTCAAAAATTTCTTTTCCCCATATCGGCAAATCACTTTTTATTTTTTCTACTAACACTTTGCTTGCCCGATAAGTAACCTCCCTATGTTCACTACTTACAAAAACAGCCATACATAAATCATTTGCAGGTACATTGCCTAAACTATGGAGTAGTGTAATAGAGAACACATCGAATTTTCTTTTAATTCCTTCTACTAGAATTTTAAACTGTTCTTCTACCATTGGTTCGTATGCTGTAAATTCAATAGAAGAAACTATCTTTCCATTAATAATGTCCGGCCTAACTTTACCAGTGAACAAGATTTGAGCTCCGGTATTGTTACTTTTATCATTCTCATAAATTTCACCTATATGAGTAGAATTAATAGCCCCTTGTATGAGTTTAATCTCGTTCATCATCCACCTGAAAAAGGAGGCAGAAAAGCAATTTCATCATTCTCCTCCAGTATTTTTTCCTCCACAAATTTATGATTTACGGCTACTTTAAATTTCACATCCAAACTATTCTTTTTATCGTTCAAAAAATTACTCAATAAAGTTCCTTCTTCTATATCTGTCGTATCTGAGCTGCAATTCATTTTTTCTGACAGTACTCCAAAATATTTTAATCTAACTTTCACCCGATATCAGATTTTTCGTTTACATTTTTTAGAAGATGTTCAAACCCATCAATATTAAACTCTTTAAAATTACATTTTTTTACACTCTCCATCACCTTATATTGTCCTTCAATAATATTTTGTCTAATAATAGGCAGGCAAGATTTACTATATATTCCAATCAAAGGGTGTGATTTTAAAATAAAAATTTCCTCATTGCTATAAGCATCTAAGAGTGTTTGATAAAAATCTCTATCCAATAAAGGATAATCACAACAAGTAAACAAAACACTATCTGTTTTAGCATTGTTTAAACAGGAATATATTGCGCCTATCGGACCAATATTTTGATATTCATCTTTTACTAATTCATAGCCAAATTGTTTATGTAGAGAGTTTGAAGATGAAATTTTAATCTCCAAAGACAAAACTGAGAAAGCTTCAATACTCCACTGAATCATGGGTTTACCATTGAAAATCAAAGTAGCCTTATCTTCCCCCATCCTGGAACTTTTCCCTCCTGCTAATATGTATGCCTCTTTTATCAAAAAAATAACATTTTTATTCCTGCCACTAATAATACAATGGATAATAAATTAAACACCATTCGTTTTGAGAATTTAGTACTTCCAAAATAAGAACCGATAAATCCACCTAAAATAATAGCAATAATAAATGGTGAAAATTCAATCAAATCAATTACTGATACTTTTGTTTCACCAATAAAAAAACCTGCTAAACCAAATAAAGAATTTATCCATATAAAAGCAGCTGATATTGCTGCCGTTTGCTTAGCATCAGCCCAACCTAGCCACAAAATAATAGGTGAAAGAATAATACCACCTCCTATACCAATAAGACCGGAAAAAAAACCAATTATAGCACCTATAAATAGTGCTAACGATAAATTAAATTTTCTGTCAGATAAACTTGCTTCTCCGGCCTTTGAAAAGAATAAAAACTTAATAGCGCTAAGCAATAAAAAACATCCCAAAATAATTTTATACAACCATTCGTCTAACCCTAAATAACCTCCTAAAAAAGCAAAGGGAATGGAAGTAACAATAAAAGGAGTTAAAAGTTGTATTTTAAAAAATCCTCTTCTAAAAAATAAATAAAATGAAATGCCTGCTACTACCAGATTCATACTTAATGCTAGCGGCTTAAGCAAAGTTGCCTGAATACCTATTAATGAAAAAATAGCTAAATAACCACTTGCACCACCATGCCCTACCGAAGAGTAAAGTGAAGCAACTAAAAGCAAAATCACAGATATTAAAACTATATTATCCAATAGATTGTTTGTAAAGTTAGAACTAATAAACAAGCCGTGCCTATAAAAATCAGAAGATAAAAATAATCTATATTTGGAAATCCAATAAATGTTGATTACCGTAGATAGATAAATCAGTAAATTAAATTGTTATGTCAAAACCATATTACGTAGATGAAGACCTAAAAAAGTTTGGTGAAATTACCGAATGGCAAAAAGAACTAGGTGAAAAATATTTTGATTATTATGCTTCTGTGTTTAAAGAAGGTGCTTTAACTGAAAGAGAGAAAGCTCTAATTGCCTTGGCTGTTTCGCATGTGGTTCATTGCCCTTATTGTATTGATGCTTATTCAAAAGATTGTGTCCAAAAGGGTTGTGATGAAGAACAAATGATGGAAGCTATTCATGTAGGTGCCGCAATACAAAGTGGCGCAACTTTAGTTCACGGTGTACAAATGATGAATAAAGTAAAAGACATTAGTATGTAATTATGGCTCTAGCAACCAAATCATTAGCATCAAGACAAAGTGACCTTTCTAATCCTAAAGAACAGATTAAAATACTTAGTGATAATGAATCTGTAGGTGTAAAATCTTTTACTGAAAAATTACAGCAAATAGACTTGTTTCCCTTAAAACCAACCCAACTGGATATTTTTCAAGTGAACGTAGGTAAAATGTGTAATCAAGTTTGCAAGCATTGTCATGTAGATGCAGGACCGGACAGGAAAGAAATAATGACAAAAAAAACCATGCAATTATGCTTGGACGCAATCAAAAACTCTACCGTTCATACTGTTGACTTAACCGGTGGGGCACCGGAAATGAATCCTGATTTTAGATGGTTTGTTGAAGAAATTTCTAAGCTTGGTAGAAAAATTATTGTCCGCTGTAATTTAACTATTATAGTAGCCAATCCTAAATACAATGATTTACCAGAGTTCTTTAAAAAACATAATGTTGAAGTTGTTTCATCATTACCCTATTTTTCTGCAAAAAGAACAGATTCTCAAAGAGGCGAAGGCGTTTTTGAAAAATCAATTAAAGCACTAAAAATGCTAAATGAAGTAGGATATGGAAAAGAAGATAGCGGATTAATATTGAATTTAGTTTATAATCCAACTGGAGCATTTTTACCAGCAAGTCAAGAAGGATTAGAAAGAGAATTTAAGAAAAAATTGAGAGAAGGTTGGGGAATAGAATTCAACTCACTTTTTGCCATTACAAATATTCCTGTCAGCAGATTTTTAGAGTATCTAATTGTTAGTGACAATTATGAAGATTATTTAACTGAATTAGTTAATGCTTTTAATCCGACAGCAGCATTAGGAGTTATGTGCAGAAATACAATATCTGTGAGTTGGGACGGCTATCTTTACGATTGTGATTTTAATCAAATGCTTGATTTAAAATTTTCAGGAAGTACTCCTCAACATTTAAAAGACTTTAATGACAAAAAACTAGTTGAACGAAATATTATCATCAACCAACATTGCTTTGGATGCACTGCAGGAGCAGGCTCAAGCTGTGGAGGTGAAGTAGCAAAATAAAAATTACCTTATAACTCAATTTATTTTATGAAGACTTATTTAGAAACCACTAAAAACGTATATAAAGAAGCTGCTGAAAAACCCGATGTAGGTCTTTGTTGTACTACTACTCCTATTTGGCAACTGCCGGGTTTAGATATACCCAAAATCATGTTAGAAATGAACTACGGATGTGGAAGTACCGTAAACCCAAGAGACTTAGTTAACAATCCAAAAATTCTTTACGTAGGCGTAGGTGGAGGAATGGAGCTTTTACAATTTGCCTATTTTAATAGAAATAAAGGAGGAGTTGTAGGAGTAGATGTAGTAGATGAAATGATTGAAGCAAGTGCCAAAAATTTTATTGAAGCAGAACAATTAAACCCTTGGTTTAAATCTGAGTTTGTAGATTTAAGGAAAGGTGATGCACTTCATTTACCTGTTGAAGATAATAGTATTGATGTGGCGGCTCAAAATTGTTTATTCAACATCTTTACCCATGAAGACTTAAAAAGAGCATTAAGTGAGATGTATAGGGTTTTAAAACCAAACGGTAGATTGATTATGAGTGACCCAACTTGTGAGCAAGACATGCCTGAAAATCTTAAAAATGATGAAAGGCTGAGAGCTTTATGCATTAGTGGTTCTCTTCCTTTAAAAGAATATATAAAAATGATAACTGATGTAGGTTTTGGAACAGTAGAAATTAGAGCTAAAAGGCCTTACCGAATTCTCTCACCAAATCATTATGATTGTAATGACTTAATATTTATTGAAAGCATTGAAGTTTGTGCCATTAAAGACCCAATGCCTGCAGATGGACCATGTGTGTTTACAGGGCAAACAGCTATTTATTTTGGCAATGAAGAATGTTTTGATGATAACAACGGACATATTTTAATGCAAAACTCCCCTTTATCCGTATGTGATAAAACTGCTGCTGCATTAAAATCTACAGGAGAAAAAGATATTTATATTACTGATTCCACCTATTTTTATGATGGTGGCGGATGTTGTTAAGGTTTTGACTTTCAAATCCAATATTAAATAACGCATCACCTTTATTTACAACCGGTGCTGTATTTACACAAAATACATAGCCTGAAATTGGTGCTTTAACTTTTCGCTCGACAAAACCATAAGGGTCAGAAATTTGCCCAATTGTTTTCCCTTTCTCTACGTAACTACCATTAATAGTAAATGAAATAAACATTCCGGAATTAGAGGCTCTCACCCATTTAGAATCATTTAATAAAATACTTTCATTCTTTTTTAACTCTAAATCATCAGGTAAGTTGGCAATCATACCCAAATGTTTCATTACTTTTAGTGTTCCTGCAAACCCATCCTTTACAGCATTAGGTTTAAGCATTAAAGATTTTCCCCCTTCAAATAAAAGCATACATTTTTTCATTTCATGCGCTGTTTTTCTGAAAGAACTATTTCTAAAAGGAGAGTCAATAATAAATTTTGTATTAAAAACTTTCGCTAATTCTAAAGCTCGCTCATCTTTAAAAACACATCTTATTTGAGGGTGATTAGACCGCTGAGCTCCACCGGTATGAAAATCAATAGCATAGTCAACGGAAGGCAAAATTTCATTGGTAATTCTATAAGCTAATCTACTTGCTAGAGAACCTTTTAATGAGCCCGGAAACATCCGGTTCAAGTCCTTACCATCCGGGAAGGAACGACTTAAATTTAAAAAACCAAATGCATTGATTACAGGAATTGTTATTAGTGTTCCACTTTCAACTTTGTAAAGTTTTTTAGCATTTATTCTTCTAATAATTTCTATTCCGTTTAGCTCATCACCATGAATTCCGGAAATTAAAAGTAAAGTCGGACCTTTCTTTTTAGCTCTGTAAACTACAATTGGAATAGATATACTTGTTCCTGTATGAAGTTTAGCAACTTCTAATTCTATTACCGTTTTTTTATTAAAAGGTATTTCTTGCCCTAATATTTTCACAGAAATTGGATTTTATTTTTAGACGCTTCTTTCTACAAATTTGATAATTTCTCCGGCTATATTATTTCCGGTTGCACGTTCAATACCTTCTAAACCGGGAGATGAATTAACCTCTAGGATTAGTGGCCCTCTAGCTGACTGGAGCATATCTACACCTGCCACATCTAACTTCATTGCTTTTGCTGCCTCTATAGCAGCTTCTTCCTCCTCAGGAGATAATTCAATTACATTAGAAGTGCCGCCTCTATGCAAGTTAGAACGAAATTCACCATCTTTAGCCTGACGCTTCATAGCTCCAACTACCTTACCATCAACTACAAAAGCTCTTATATCAGCTCCTTTAGCCTCTTTAATATATTCTTGAACTATAATTCTTGCTTGTAATCCGTTAAATGCTTCAATTACTGATTTAGCCGCATTTTCTGTTTCCGCTAATACAACACCCAAGCCTTGCGTTCCTTCTAAAAGTTTTATAATACATGGCGCGCCTCCTATTGAATTAAGAACATCATCAACATTTTTAGAATAATTGGTAAATACTGTCTTTGGTAAACCCAAGCCGGCTCTTGACAAAATTTGAAGACTTCTTAGCTTATCTCTTGAGCGAACCAATGCCTGAGATTCTGTAGTAGAAAAAACCTTCATCATTTCAAACTGTCGAACAACAGCAGTTCCGTAAAAAGTAACTGATGCTCCTATTCTTGGAATAATCGCATCAACTCCTTTCACTTCTTCTCCTTTATAATGAACGGAAGGTTTTCTTTGTTCTATTATAATATTGCAGTTCAAATGGTCTATCACGCTAATGTCGTGTCCCGCTTTTTCTCCTTCTTCAACTAGTCTTTTTGTGGAATAGAGTTTAGCTCCTCTAGATAATACAGCTATTTTCATTTATGGTAAATAGGTTAATGGATTTTGAGTTACTTTTTTATGTTTGAATGAGAGGTCATATTTACCCGGATCAACTATAAATTTTCCGGCTAAAGCTTTCCTACCTATCAAAACCGGAAATTTCATTTCTCTGCGTTTAGCCAGTGAAACTTCTGTAGGATAAACTTTACCAAACAATTGCAGATGTGTTTTTACAATATACCTTACTTCACTTTCTCCGTTTGCCACTCTAATTTTTTTCTTTTTATATTCTGTAAAAACATGCTTTCTGCCGGTATATAGTGGGTGTTTTGGATCCAATAATATAATTTGAAGTGTTTTTTTCCCATTTATATCTTCAACCTCAGCAAAACTACAATGAATACTAGAAGTATAGGCACCCGTATCTACCTTTGCAGGGACATTAATAAGTCCAAAGTCCGGAAAATCGACCTTATCTTTTCTTCCTATTACAGTTTTTTTAGCCATAGGTTTTATTTTATGCGCCTAATTTAGGTTATTTACGTAATTAATTTACAAAGTGATAGTAATAGTATGATAAAAAACTTCTTTTCATTTTCAAAATTATCTGTCCTAATCATTCTAATAGGATGGTTTTATCACATGAACAACATCAAACCATGGAATGGGAACGGAACTATTGTTTCTGACGTTATTTCATATTATTCATATTTGCCTGCAACATTTATTTATGACGATCCTCATTTTAACTTTATCGACACTGTATCGGATGAATATGTGAAAAGTAAAATTTGGGTATTAACTTCTCCTGAAGGTTTTAGACATCCAAAAATGAGTCTTGGCTTGTCTTTAATGTACTCACCATTTTTTGGAATTGCTCATTTTATAGCAAAAAACTCTTCCTACCCTGCAAATGGATATTCTCTTCCTTATGAAATATTAATATGCTTAAGCGCTTTCTTCTATGCCTTTTTGGGAATTTTATTACTAAGAAAAATTCTCCTTAATTATTTCAGTGAAAAAATTACGGCTTTATCATTATTAGTATTAGCCTTCGGTACTAATTTATTTTTCTACGTTACGGTATGGGGGCCAATGTCCCATGCGTATAACTTTTTTATCCTGATTTTACTTCTTTATGCAACTATAAAATGGCATGAAAAACCAAGATTTATTTACTCCATAATTATTGGGGTTTGTATAGGTTTAGCGACAGTTGTAAGACCAACTAATTTACTTTTTGCTTTAATTCCTATACTTTATAACGTATATAACTATAAGACGCTTCTTATTAAACTTAGAATTGTAAGAAGAAACATTGTGCATGTTTTAGTAATAGCATTAGTATTTATTATACCTCTTATACCTCAACTAGTTTATTGGAAAGTGGTAACAGGAAGCTTTATTTATTGGTCATATACTGATGAAGGCTTTCACTTTTTAAATCCAAAGCTTCTTCCCGGCTTTTTTGGATTTAGAAAAGGTTGGCTCATCTACACTCCAATTATGATTTTTAGTTTAATTGGCCTTTACTGGTTAAGAAGAGTGAGAGAATATGCTTTTCTTATTCCGGCTTATTTATCGATCAGCATTTATGTTATTTTAAGTTGGTGGTGTTGGTGGTATGGTGGAAGTTTTGGAATGAGAACCTTTGTTGACTTTTATGGACTTTTAGCTATCCCTTTATGCTTATGTTTTGAAAAAATATTTGAAATAAAACGGCAATACATTGTTAAGTTTATATCTGCCATTTCTATTTTATTTTTTATCAGTTTAAACATATTTCAAACATGGCAATATAGAATAACCTTAATTCACTGGGATAGTATGAATTACGAGCTTTATAAAGCAGTATTTTTGAAAAAGCATTTTCCTGAAAATTATGATGAACTTAAAACTCCTCCTGACTACGAAAAAGCAATGATTGACGAAGAGGAAGATTATCGCTAGTGTTTAATAATCTTTATTGATTCCGAAAAATTTCCACTTATAAGTTTTAAAATATAAACTCCATTACTAAGACTAGAGTAATCTAAACTTTCTTTTTGGTTAAGTAGTTTATCTTTCTTCACAATTTTTCCAGAAACATCAAATAAAACTGCCTCAATATCTATTTTTTCGTTTTCCTTTATTTGAAAGTTTATATTAACTATACCCGTTGTTGGGTTCGGATAAAGCTTAATATTTTTGGTTAAAATAGCTTGCTCCTCAATCAATGAAGGTGAATAAAGGTTTATTCCGATTTCATTAAAACCAATACCTTTCATTTGATATAAATTATGATAGTGAACTTTTATATATCCGGTATAAGATGAATTGAAATAAAGTAATACGCTGGTTCGTTCTCCGGGAAATAATGTCAGCGTATCAGACTTTTCTGTTGGATTTAAAACTCTACCATCATTTGTTATAAATGTGGCGTTTAATTGAGAAGGAAATTCATACTTAACAGCAGAATACCCAAGGTTTATCAATCTAAGTAAAACTGTATCGCCCGTTTGTGCTTGTATTACTTGAGAAGAATCTTGAAACAACTGGTTCTTTTCAATTCCATTTATTAAAAATCTGTCAGGCTTGTATTTATTAAATGGTCCTATACTCATATAATCATCATTCCATGATTTCTGCATATCAGAAGTAAAGTAAATGTACTCTTTTGTATAAGCCGGGCCACCGGTATAAACTTGATTAACACCTCCCTGAGCTTTTACTATAAAAGCTCCATACATCCCCATAGTAACATGCATGGTAGATGTAACATGACAGTGGTACATATAATTTCCTGCATGCTTCGCTACAATTCTATAATTTCCGGTATCAACATGCGGAGAAACAAAATAAGAAAGTTGCGGTACCCCATCATTTGCTTGGTCGGCATCTAGTCCGTGTAAATGAATGGTATGCCCTTCTCCTGATGTATTGTACATTATAATATGAACAGAATCTCCTTCACTAACCATTAAAGTAGGAGAAGGAAGTTTAGGTCTCAGGCTACCTTCGCTATTATAAAAAGAATATCCCCAAATATAAGTTGAGTCATTATTATCCAAAAAATGAATGCCATCCATTTTTGAAACTAATTCAAATGTTTTTTTGGGTTGACTATAAACCAAAGAATAACCAGTTAATATGAATATAATAATTAATCTCATGGCATTATATGAAACATGGTTATCATTCCTCCTGGATAATTTCCTCCATTTGTAACTGAAATTAAATTATGGTCATGAATTGGATACATTCCTGGTTGGTCAGGAACAACTCTAAGAGTTAACACCTCATCGGTATACAAAGGAAAGGAGTCTTTCGACCTGCCTATTTTATGACTTTCTTTAGTTGAATTAAGTATTGTTAAGTGATACCCATGTGTGTGAATTGCATGATGGTGCATTCCTGTATTTACAATAAATACAATTATTGTGTCTCCAACATTTCCCATTATATTGGCCGATGAGTCCATTTTTGTATCAGGATAGCTTTTACCATTAAAAGTAAAACAGTTCGGTAAGTAAGAAGAAGATGGTATAGCTAGGTTAAATAACTGAAAATTCCAATCTGTCATAAACTCCCTAACATTTAACACATAATGTTTATGTAAAAAGTCTTTCACCACTATAGCGGATGCCAAACCTAAATATGAGTTATAATCATAACTATCATAAAAAATATATCCGCCAGGTTGTAGCCCAGTAATTGAAATTGTTTTTAAACTTCCTGAGGAAATTGCAGAAGTGTCTATTCCTGAAATGCTTTTAATATTAAAATTGTGTTTTTGTGAATGATTATTTTTAATTGACAGCAAAAGAGTATCATCTTTTTGAATATTTATCACATAATTTCCTTGATTAAAAACAGGGCTATCGTTATAACTCAACACCGGAAAACTATCAGAGTCAGTAACCAGAAAACCACTGTTTATATAAATAGTGTCTGATACTATAGTGGAAAAGCCCAGACTTGCCTGAAGTAAGAAAATCAATATAAATTTAGCCTTCATTATGAAACCAAAGTTACAAAAAAACCCACTGCTTTTGGGCAATGGGTTTTATAGAAAATGTTTAAATGTATTAAACTGTTCTTCCTTTAACTTTACTTACTGATTTTTTGTATTTTTTAATTCTCTTCATTTTGATTTTCAAATAGCAATTGCCGCTTCCGGGCATAGCGTAGTAATTTTGACCGCCATACTCTAAAACTCCTTTACCATTTTTCCACTCCGCTGCAAATAGTGAGTATCTTCCAATTTTATTTGGGTCACCAAAAACAAGATATTTGTTATCGTCTGCTTCAAAAGCAACTGCAATTTTATTATCATCAAATACTTTTACACAAACTCCTTTAGTGCCTCTTTCTATTAAAACAGTTTCAGAGCTACTTTTTTCAGAAATCACTAGAGTACCAGAGCTAGATGTTCCTTTTTCTTTTTTCTCATCTTCTCTTCTTTCTAGCATAATATCATGTGAGGTATAAAACTGCAACCCTTTAATTTCGTTGGGAGACAGATTATATTCCTCTTTAACTTTATCGTTAAATACAACCGACCTTGAACATGATGATAAGGCTAGTACTGTTATTATAAATAATGGTAAAAACTTAATTCTTTTCATTTTTTATGGTTTTAGTGTTTTGATTTTATCAAAAAGCGAGCCAAAAATAATACATTTTTATTAACTAACCAGCAAATTACAACCTCTTATATCACTATTGTCAAATCTGCCCAAAACTTCAAAAGTGTTATTAGTATGACTTTTACCTAGGTCTTGTGTCGCTATAAACGAACAAGAGTAGAGATTTGCTAAGTCTATAATATTTATTCCTCCAATTTTTCCTTCTTCCAAAAGCATTAAAGGAGATTCCACTTCTCTAATAATTACCTTCATCCAGTTAGGTGATTGAAATATGTTATCTTCAGTAAGATAAGCTTGACTTAAAAGCTCTGTCATACCATATTCAGAATGTATTTGGTTAACTCCAAAGCCCCTTTTTAAAATTTCATGTAACTCTTCCCTGATTAACTCTTTTCTCCTACCTTTCATACCTCCGGTTTCTATAATGGTGGTATATGATAATTTCATCGGGAAGCTTTCAGCCATATCTAATAAAGCATAAGACACACCAAAAACCAATGTTTTTTGTTTGTTTCCCTCATTTATTAAAAGCAGTTCTGCTAACTCTTTATAATTATTTAAATAAAAGCCGCTCTGCTCGTTTCCTGATAACCCTATCAACTCATTCACCATGTACACCAAAGAAGAGTTTCCTCTCTCCAGATAAGATGGCAGCAACCCAACAATACAATAATCATTAGGGTTACCATAAAACTGACGAAAACAGTTTAAAAAGCTCTTTTTGTATAATTCTGTTTTAGCTAGATAATGCTTACTTGTTTCACTACCTGTAGTTCCGCTAGACTCAAAAATTATTTCAGGAGTATAGTTATCAGCTATAATTTTATTATTCTTAAAAAAACCTATCGGCAAAAACGGGATATCTAGATAGGACTCAATATTTTGAGGGTTTCTGTTTAACAAATCACAAAACTCTTGATACACCTTAATGCTATGATACTGAAAATCAAAAACCTGAAGCGAAACATCATCAAAATCACTGTCGGACTGAATATCAAATATTTTATTTTCCAGTTTTAAAATATCCAAAGTTATTGAACGTTAGGCTTTTTAATTTTTTACTTACTTTTGTTTAGTGAATCAGTTTTCAAAAATAACTTTAATTCTATTTACTATAACGGTAATTTTCTTCTCTTGTAGAAAACCACCGGAGTTTCCTATAGAACCTGAAATTACTTTTAAAGATTTTGTTGTTACCGGAGACTCAGCAACTATTACTATTTCCTTTACAGACGGTGATGGCGATATTGGATTAAGAGATAGTGACACTACCGGAAATTTTTCTTCTGACAAAAAAACTCATTATAACTTGTATTTAGAATATCTTGAGCAAGAGAATGGTACTTTTGTACAGAGAAGTTTATTTGTCCCTTTTTATTACAGAGTTCCATATATCACTCAAGAAAGTAAAAATAAAGCACTTGAGGGTGACATTTCTGTGGTTATTAGCCCGTCTTACTACGCCACAAATGCCTTAGACTCATTCAAATATAGCATTCAATTGGTTGATAGAGAACTACATGAGAGCAACATTGTGGAAACTCCTATCTTAATTAAACCCAACTAGATTCTCTTTAAGTCATATATATAACAGCGGGCTCCGAAGCAAACTCTGAAAATCATATTAGTGTCGTTCAGCTCAAAAATTTCATAGCTACCTGTTCCGTCACTTGTTTGCAAAACATCAAAAAAATCAAATGTATTATCACTGAAATATTTGTAATATTTTGTAGTGTTTTGGGGTGTTGAACTTCTAGTTTCGGCAACGGTAATTATACAAGTTTCATTTTCCATAAACTTATACTGCATAAGCTTAGGCGGAATAAAAGTAGTGTCAGCATTTGAATTATCAGTATAATGAATGGTCATGGTAATTACCTCCCAACTTCCTATAAATTTTGACTTCTCTATATATGATGATTGTTTTGTGTTTTGAGTAGACTGATTTTGCGTTGGTGCGGATTTAGTTTCACTTTGATTAGATACACTCTTTTCATTAACAACTTCTTTGGTGTTGCTTTTCTCAACTTTTTCAGTCTGTTTGTCATTTTTTACTTTAGAAGACGTTTTAGAATTACATCCAACTAACAAAAAACAAGCACAGATTAAAATACCACTTACTACTTTCATTTGATAAAATTAATTACGTTAGTATAAAACTCTTCCGGCTTTTCGGCATGTATCCAGTGACCACAATTTAAACTTACCATTTTATTATTAGGAAAGTAATGATTAATAGTTTCAAAATCTGAATCCAAAATATATTCCGATTTAAGACCTCTGATAAACATGGTAGGTTTTCCAAAACTATTATCAGCATCAAAATTTTGAACTATTTTTTCTATATCTCTATTTAATACATCTAAATTAAACCTAAATGCAAGCTCATCTTTTTCCTTCCAATAAAGGTTTTTTAGTAAAAACTGCCTTACAGCAAAGTTGTCTATCTTTTTGGCAAGTTCTTCATCAGCTTCTCCTCTGGTTTTTATTTGAGAAAAATCTAAAGACAACAAAGCATCTAAAATTTCACGGTGATGAACGGGATATTTTTTAGGGGTAATATCAACTACAATTAATTTTTGAAGTAAATCAGGGTTTTCAAGCGCAAAAAGCATTGCTGTTTTTCCACCCATTGAATGTCCTAGTATAATTGGGTTTGAAATATCATGTTGCCTAATAAAGTTTTTTAAATCTTGTGCCATCAACTCATACCCAAATTCATCCGTGTGCGGAGATTGACCATGATTTCTGGCATCTACAATATACACTTCAAAATCTTCGGCAAACCTCTTTGCCAAGGTCATCCAATTATCTAATGAGCCAAATAAACCGTGTAAAATAATTAATGGCTGACCTTGCCCAAGCTTTTTATAATTCAATTCTATCATTCTTTTAACTCCCTTAAATACATTTGAATAGTATTTTCCAATCCAAAATAAAGCGCATCAGAAATTAATGCATGGCCAATTGAAACTTCTAGTAATTCAGGTATCTGTTGTTTAAAATACCTGAGGTTTTCTAAACTTAAATCGTGTCCGGCATTCACTCCCAAGCCAAGTTCACTTGCCAATTTTGCAGCTTTTTGATACGGAAGAATTACCTTCTCCTTTTGATTATAATTTGATGCGTAATGTTCGGTATATAGCTCTATTCTATCTGCTCCCGTTTGAGCAGCCTTTTCTATAAAAGTTATTTCAGTATCCATAAAAAGTGAAACTCTTATATTTTGTTTTTTAAAGTCAGTAATTACTTCTTTTAAAAAAGCTTCGTTTTTAATAGTATCCCATCCGGCATTGGATGTAAGAACATCAGGTGCATCAGGAACCAGAGTAACTTGATGCGGTTTAACTTCTTTAACTAAGTCTATAAAAGATTTGTTTGGATAGCCTTCAATATTAAATTCAGTTGTAACCACTTTAGATAGCTCGCGAACATCACTATATCTAATATGGCGTTCATCAGGTCTTGGGTGAACGGTAATTCCCTCTGCACCAAAAGACTCGCAATCTTTAGCGACCTGAATTACATTTGGAACATTTCCACCTCTGGCATTACGAAGAGTAGCCACTTTGTTAATATTTACACTTAATCTTACCATTATAAAAATAGATAGTACATTTGCCAAAGTTACATTTTATCAAATATTTATGATTGCATCTGACGTAATTGCCAGCGAAATTCCTGCTGTAAAACTTACAAATACTGTTGATACTGTCCTTTCTTGGATGGATGACTTTAAGGTTTCTCACATGGCAGTTGTAGATAAAGGAAAATTTATTGGAATTATTAATGAAGGTGACTTATTAGATATTGACGATCCTTCAAAAGAAATAGGTGAGTGTGATTTAGAATTGGATCCTAGTTTTGCTATTAATTCCCAACATGCTTTTGAAGTATTAAATTTAATCTCTGCAAATAACCTAACGGCACTAGCAGTTTTAGACCAAAACAAAAAATATATAGGTGTTGTTTCACTTCCTGTGTTGGTAGATAAACTTTCAAAAATTGCTGCGTTTGAAAATCCCGGAAGTATTATCACTCTAGAATTAAATTTAAATGATTATTCACTTGCCGAAATAGCAAGAATAGTGGAATCAAATGACGCTAAAATTTTAAGCTCATATGTAACTTCTCATTCTAATTCAACTAAATTGGAAGTTACTTTAAAAATCAGCAAACAAGACATCTCCGACATAATTCAAACTTTTAACAGGTACAACTACAACATTACCGGTTCTTATAATGCTCAAGAATATTTTAGTGACATGAAAGATAGGTATGATGAGTTTATGAGATACTTAAACACCTAAACTCTGATGAAGAGTTTCCTATTAATTACATTTCTTTTTTCTTCATTTTTTATAAGCGGACAAGACTCTTCTTCGGTAGTAATTAGTGATATAACTATTATTGGAAATAAAAAGACCCGAGATTTTATCATACTCAGAGAACTTACTTTTAATAAAAACGACACTATTTTAAAATCAAGGCTTATAAAAAACCTTGAGCAGTCTAAATACAATTTAACAAACACTTTTTTATTCAATTTTATTACCATAAATACTGTAAAACAAGATGAAAGCCATATTGAGGTTGTTTTAATTTTAGAAGAAAGATGGTACGTTTTTCCTGTTCCGATATTTACCGTTGCAGAACCCAACTTTAATACTTGGTGGGAAACAAAAAGTTTGAAAAGAGCCAGTTACGGAATGTATGTCGCACTAGAAAATCTAACAGGAAGAAACGACCCGCTTCGATTAATTTTCCAAACCGGCTATAGTTCTGAATTCGGTTTTTTATACCAACTACCCTACATTGACAAAAAAAAGCAAATCGGATTTAGTATTACTTCTTTATACAACAATAAAAAGGAAGCCATTTACGGCACTGAAAATAACAAACGGCTGTTTTTAAAATTACCGGATAAAAAGATTCAAGAAGAATATTACTCAAATGTAAGTTTTAAGTACAGAAAAAAACTATATAACACTCACTCTTTTACTCTAAGCCATACCGGTATTTCAATTGATGATACTCTTTTAAAAGTAAATGAAAATTACATTAGTAATGGAATTAAAAAATCATCTTTCTTCAGTCTTGGATACCGTTTTGTACACAACAAAACAAACTATCTAAACTACCCTCTAAAAGGTCATTACATGAGTTTTTCATTAAATAAAATAGGGCTAGGAATCATTAGTGATGAGATTGATATGTTTTATTCTAAACTATGGTTAAGGAAGTTTTTTCAATTATCAGAAAACGTTTATTATTCTACCTCTTTAGAAATGAAATTGTCTAAAAATGTTAAACAGCCTTACTTTCTTCAAGAGGGATTAGGATACAATGACTATGTGAGAGGGTTTGAATATTATATAATTGACGGGCAGCAGTTTGCAATATTTAGAAATCAATTTCGGTATGCTATACTACCTCAAAGTGAAATAATTGTTGACTACATTCCTTTTGAAAAGTTTAAGAAGATACCTTATGCTCTTTATTTTGGTATCTATAACGATGTTGGATTTTTAAATGATAATTATTTTAACAAAAATCCAAAAGCCAATACTTTTTTAAATGGTGCAGGCGTCTCTCTAGATTTTGTAACATATTATGACAGAATACTAAGAATAGAGTTTGGTTTTAATAACTTTGCGCAAACAGGCGTATTTATACATTTTACAACACCTATTTAAAATGAGAGTTGCTATCTATTCAAAATCATTCGATAAAGAAATAAAATCTACCCTTTCGGAAGTTTTAAAAGTATTGAAGGAAAAGAAGATTAGCTATATTTTACACGAATCTCTTCGGCAAAAAACAAAATACAAATCAGAAACCTTTAAGTCTCTTTCAGATATAAAAGGAGAATGTAATTTTCTATTTAGCATTGGAGGAGACGGAACATTACTAAATGCCGTATCTTTAATTAAAGATTCCCAAATTCCAATTTTAGGTATTAATACTGGTAGACTAGGATTTCTTTCAAGTATTTCCACTTCAGAAATAAAGAAAACGATTAATTGCCTAATTTCCGGAAAATATAAAATAGATGAAAGGACCCAATTAGAAGCTAGAATTGGAGAAGAGAAAAACTCCAAACCTTACTATGCTTTAAATGAGTTTACCATTCAAAAAAGAGATTCATCTTCCATGATTACTATTCACACATCTATTGATAACCAAGCATTAAATTCATACTGGGCAGACGGACTCATTATTGCAACACCTACCGGTGCTACGGCATACTCTTTAAGTTGTGGAGGGCCTATTTGTATGCCGGATGCTTCAAATTTTATCATTACTCCGATTGCTCCACATAATTTAACAGTTAGACCCATTATAATTCCCGATGATAAAACGCTAAAACTTTCTATTGAAGGGCGTCATGATAACTATCTTATTTCAGCCGATTCAAAATCAAAAGTCATTGACGGTTCACAAAATATATACCTAAAAAAAGCCCCATTTAAAACTAATATTATCCGTCTAGAAACCTATAATTATTTTGAGAACCTAAGAGCAAAACTTAACTGGGGTTTAGACAAGAGAAATTAATGCTTCATGTATTACGCATTTATACTTAATTTTAATATTCTCCTATAAAGTAATATATTTGCTACGTATGAGCAAGAATCTCCTTTTTATACCCTTATTGTTACTTTTTTTAAGTCCTGTTAATATAGAAGCACAGTCATGGAAAAAGTACAGAAAACAGTATATTCTAGGTGTCGGAGCTGCAAACTTCTTGGGAGATTTAGGTGGAAGAAATCAAATAGGAACTAATTGGATTCTTGACTTAGAACTACCCCTTACTAGACCAGCATTTACCGCAGGCTATAAATATCAGGTTTTTCATGATGGTCATTGGGAAACAAACCTAAATGTTGGCTGGGTAAGAGGAGATGATAATCTTACTACCGAACCGGCCAGACAAGTCAGAAATTTGAAATTCAAATCTCCTATTGTAGAACTATCCACTCAATTTGACTATTACATTTTAAAAGAAAGATCAGGACACTTATATAAGCTTAAAGGCATTAAAGGTCAAAAATGGAAAAACTTTAATATGTATGCCTTTGCAGGTGTGGGTTTATTTTATTTTAACCCTAAAGGACCTTTAAATGGTAGTTGGGTTGCGCTACAACCCCTTGGTACAGAAGGACAAGGATTAAACGGAACAAAAAAATATTCAAGAGTAAGTTTTTCTATACCGTATGGTATTGGTATTGGAAGAGCTATAGACAGACAATGGAACATCAGCCTTGAAATAGGAATGCGTAAAACATTTACCGATTATATTGATGATGTGAGTCGAAATTACTACGATAATAATGCTATTTTACAAAGTAGAGGAGCAACTGCGGCATATTTTGCAGACCCTACTCTACCTGAAAACAAAAAGCTAGGTTATTCATTAACCGGAGAACAAAGAGGAGACCCGAGTGATAAAGACGCATATATGTTTGCCTTTATAAAAGTTGGTTATAAAGTCTTCACAAGGAGAAGACACTTACCTAAATTCTAAAATATATTTTTTATTCAATCGTTATAAACCAAATGTCACGCTTTTACATAAGTGTATTTTTTCTTTTGTTATTCTTAGGTTCTTTTGGACAAAGGTCCGAGTACGGCATATTTGCGGGCGGCTCATATTATAATGGCGAATTAAATCCTACAAAACAGATTACTCCAATTAGAAAAATTAGTTTAGGCGCTTTATATCGATTCAATATAAATAAAAGATATGCGCTAAAATTTATCTTAACAAGAAATCAACTGGAAGCCAATGATAAAATTACCGGATATAAATTCAATAGATATAGAGATTATCAACTAAACTCTACTTTTTGGGACTTATCCGGAAACATTGAGTTTAATTTTTTACCCTATAAAATTGGTGATAGCAGATACCCCTTTACTCCTTATGTTTTTACAGGACTTACGGGATATTATGCTTCCTCAGAAAGTTACTTTGTAGGAAGTGGAAATGTAGAAAACAAAAACAACCCTCAACACAGTAAAACATTTATGAGTGTGGCTTTTCCGTTTGGAGCAGGATTTAAGTTTAACGTCACAAAAACAATTGGTATTGGTATTGAATGGGGCATGCGAAAATTGTTTACCGATGAATTCGATGCCTTACCTGACTATTATTACAATAACTTTCAAAAAAGCACCACCTTTACAAATGATTGGTATTCAATAGTAGGTTTATCTCTACATTTCAGACCACCTGGGCGAAATATATGTCCCGGTATTGGCATTGGCTACGATTAATAGGTTTCGTATATTTGCACCTTTCATTTTGAAAAAGCTTAAATGGATTATCAAAACGCAATAAAAAACAAACCCATTCCAAACCATATTGCCATTATTATGGATGGGAACGGCAGATGGGCTAAACAAAAAGGACAAGAGCGTATTTACGGGCATATCCATGGAGTTGATTCTGTAAGAAAAGTAACCGAAGCTGCCGCTGAAATTGGTGTTAAATACCTGACTCTTTATGCTTTTTCTACTGAAAACTGGAACAGACCACAAAAAGAAGTGGATGCTCTTATGGAACTTTTGGTAGATACTATTCACAAAGAAGTTTCCACACTAAATAAAAATAATATTCGTTTACAAACCATTGGACAAACGGAGAAACTTCCTGTTAGCTGTCAAGAAAATTTAAAAAATGCCATTGAGGAAACTAAAAACAATAACACTTTGACACTTATTTTGGCCTTAAATTACGGATCAAGATGTGAAATAACTTCTGCGGTTAAAAAAATTGCCGAAGAAGTAAATAGTAGTAAACTAAACCCTTCTGAAATTACAGAAGAAACTATTTCGAACCACCTATATACAAATGCTTATCCAGACCCTGAATTACTTATAAGGACAAGTGGAGAAAAAAGAATAAGCAATTATTTATTGTGGCAAATAGCCTATTCAGAATTATACTTTACCGAAACATTATGGCCCGATTTTAAAAAAGAAAATCTATTTGAAGCCATCTATGACTATCAACAAAGGGAACGAAGATTTGGTAAAACCTCAGAACAAATAACTCAAGCACATTAATGAAAAAAGTCCTTCTTTTCTTCTCTCTTATTTCATTCGTGTCTTTGTTTACTCAAAACAAAATTGCTTTGGATTATGCTACCCCACAAGAATATAATATTGGGGGAATTACCGTAGCAGGAAATTATAACTATGATGCAAACACTATAAAAGTGTTATCAGGGCTGGCTGTTGGTGATAGAATTTTAATTCCGGGAGACAAGATAGCCAGAGCCATTAAAAACTTATGGGAACAAGGATTATTTTCAAATGTAAAAATTAACATCATAAAAATTTATGAAAAAGATGTGTTTTTGGAAATTGAAATAACCGAAAAATCAAGACTTTCTAAATTTAAGTTTACCGGATTAAAAAAGTCAGAGGCAGATAATGTTCGTGAAGATATTAAATTAGTAAGAGGTAAAGTTATCACTGAAAATGTGAAGGTTAGAAGTGCGGCTATCATCAAAAAATATTTTATTGACAAAGGTTACCTACATACAAGAGTAGATGTTGAAGAAATTCCCGACACCACATTGGCAGACCATGTTATTCTTACATTCAAAGTTGACAAGGGAAACAGAGTAAAAATTAAAGACATTAATTTTTATGGTAATAAATCCATTAAATCCTCTAAGCTAAGAGCAGCCATGAAGGAAACTAAGCGTGCTAGATTTTACAATGTCTTCCACTCTTCTAAACTTATTCAGGATAATTATGATGCCGATTTGAAAAAAGTAATTGAAAAGTATAATGAAAAAGGCTACCGTGACGCATTTATAAAACATGATACTATTTATTTTATTAATGAAGACTTTGTAAATATTGATATAACCATTGATGAAGGAAACCCTTATTACTTTAGAAATATTGAATTTGTAGGAAATACGAAGTATAAAACCAAAGACTTGAAAGATATACTTGGAATTAAAAAAGGAGATATATACAACAAAAAACTTCTGGACACAAGGCTTTCAATGGATCCAAACGGAAGAGATATTAGTTCGCTTTATCTTGATGATGGATATTTATTCTTTTCTGCAGATGCAGTAGAAAAAACGATTGAAAACGATTCCATTGATTTTGAAATACGTATTTATGAAGGTCGTCAGGCTACTATTAATAGGGTAATTATTAAAGGAAATACAAAAACTAATGACCATGTTATATTAAGAGAAATTCGAACTCGTCCAGGCCAATTATTCAGTAGAAGTGACATTATTAGAACGCAAAGAGAGCTAGCTCAATTAGGATATTTTGATGCAGAACAACTAGCTGTTAATCCTATTCCTAATCAAGAAAACGGAACAGTAGATATTGAATATACCGTTGCGGAAAAACCATCTGACCAAATAGAACTTTCGGCAGGTTGGGGAGGAAATAGAGTTGTAGGTACTTTAGGGTTAACATTTAATAATTTCTCTACAAGGAATGTGTTTAAAAAAGGTACTTGGACTCCTTTACCAAGTGGTGATGGTCAACGTTTAAGCTTAAGAGCACAAACCACAGGTACATGGTACCAAAGTTATAATATGTCATTTACCGAACCTTGGTTAGGTGGCAAAAAACCAAACTCACTTACCGTATCAGTTTATCATTCTTTCTTTTCTGAAAACGGTCAATCTAAATGGTTAAAAGATGCTAATAACAAGTATGTAAGAGACGATGATGGCAATAAGATTAAAAATGTAACCAGAGCCGCATTCAAATCCTATGGAAGCTCAGTGGGGCTTGGGACAAGACTAAAATGGCCTGATGACTTTTTCACCGCTTACGGT
>JAUHYR010000094.1 GCA_030426475.1 Bacteroidia bacterium | reverse complement strand
GGATATTTCTAAATACAACGACTATCTTGATGAGTATGCCAAATTGGTTAAAAAACCTAAAAATCCGGATGGATGGATTGGGGAAGATGATTTCTCTATTACTCCCATAGGTACTGATAATAATAACAATGGCGGAGGAAACGATGGAGGCAATAGCATTTTGGATGAACTTCCTGTAAATGTTACAGTGCCTGAAACAGACTTTGATTATGCTGAACCAAGCAATAATAAAAATTGGATGTTAATCATTTGCTTAGCATTTGTCGGAATTTTTGTAGGAGTGTATGTTGCTTCAAGCATTAATAAAAAGTTTGCAAAAGAAAGTTAAAGGTGCTTGTTATCGGTCAAACTAAATGGTGCGGATTGCTACCGATAATGGCTTACGAAAGTCGCTCTTTATGGGCGACTTTTTTATTTAAACAAAAGTTATATTTGCAGCCCTATGGAAGAAAAACAAACATCCGGCTGTGCTTTTAAAGTTTTCATTATAGCTCTTTTTGGTTTTGTATTATTTATTGTAGGCTTTATTGTTTTTTATGTTGCACTTGGCTGGAGCACATTTAAGTTTGCAAAGGATAAAATCATTGAAAATAAGGAAATTGTACAGCCATTTGAAAAAGAGTTATGGCAAAATAAATACATGGATAAGTATAAAAGCTTTAGAGCTAACATGCTATATGACATTCAATATAATTATCTTAAAAAGGGCATTTCTAAAGATTCTGTTTTGATGTTATTAGGAGAACCTGATTCAATCTCAAATCAAAGCATTATTTATTTTGTTGGCTACACATTAAATGAAGAAAAACAGAAAGAAACTAACTTGTTTATATTAAAATTTGATAATAACAACAAGCTTACAAATGAGTTTGATAAAAACTTAAAATAAGATTTTCGTATTTCTGCCAATTAACATACTTTCGCCCCTACACAAATAAATGTATAAGTATCTTCTCATATTATTTTTATCGGTAGTATTATTTAACGGATGTAGTTCCGATAATAATGATACCGACAATACAACAACAGATTCTCCTTCTGAAAACTTACTTAATGAAGGACATTGGCGTTTAGCTTTAAATTTGGGAGAGGAAGAATTACCTGTAAATGCTGTTATTGAAAAAGATAGTAGTTATATTTTAAAAATTATTAATGCCAAAGAAGAAATCATTTTAAATGACTTTACTGTTTTAAACGATTCTGTTATTATTAAAACACCGCTTTTTGACTCTGAGTTTAGAGGCAAAATAATAAACGATTCATTGATTACAGGCTTGTGGTTTAATTTTGACAAAGGCTCTAATTATTCTCTTCCTTTTGCTTTAGAATATAACAATCATAATAGATTTATTACAGAAGAGCCTATTGAACCAACATCTGTAATTGGTGGTTGGGAAGTAGATTTCAGTCCCTCTTCAAACAATCATTACAGAGCAAAAGGAATTTTTGAGCAAGTAAATGGAGAGCTTCACGGAACCTTTCTGACCGAAACAGGAGATTACCGATTTTTACAGGGAGTGGAGGTAAATAATAAAGTTTATTTGTCTGCTTTTGATGGCTCTCATGCCTTTCTTTTCAAAGGAGATGTTAATGAATTTGGTAATATTGACGGTTATTTTTGGTCAGGATCTCACTGGAAAGAAAATTGGACAGCAAAAAGAAACGACCATTTTGAATTAACACATCCTGACTCTCTAACATATATGAGAAAAGGAGAAACTAATATTGACTTTTCTCTTTATGATATTGATAGTAACTTGATTTCCTTAAAAGATGAAAAGTATAAAAACAAAGTCGTTATTGTTCAAATCATGGGCTCTTGGTGTCCCAACTGTGCAGATGAAATGAAGTTTTACAATGAGCTCTATAAAAAATATAACTCTCTAGGATTTGAAATTATTACTATAGGTTTTGAAACCACAGAGAACTTCAAAGTTGCTTCTTCTCGAATTAGAAAAATGAAAGATTTTTATGGCTGCAAATATGATTTCTTAGTGAGTGGGAAAGTTGGAAAAGCTAGTGCCAGCAAATTATTCCCACAGGTAAATCAAATTATTTCTTTCCCAACATCCTTTTTTATAGATAAGAAAGGTGTCGTTCGAAAAATTCATACCGGATTTTATGGTCCCGGCACAGGAATGTATTATGAAAATTATGTTTCTGATACTTACCGATTTATTGATAGGCTCTTAAGAGAGTAAATCTTTTCGTTTCCATATCTTTACATTAATTTATTTTCATGCTTCTTTACATTTTAGGCATAGGCTTATTTTTTATTTTACTTGAGAGAGTTATTCCCGACCAAAAACTTCCTGATGTAAAAGGATGGTGGACTAGAGTTATAATCATCAACGCTTTTCAATTAGGGGTACTTTATTTAGGAAGCATTTCATGGGATGTTTGGTTACAAAAATTTTCACTTTTCAATTTAGATGTAAATCCCATTTTGGGTGGTTTTATTGCCTATTTAATTACAACATTTGTATTTTACTGGTGGCACAGATGGCGGCATACTATAAATCTTTTTTGGCTTCTTTTTCATCAAGTCCATCATAGTCCTCAGCGAATTGAAACCATTACTTCTTTTTACAAACATCCGGTAGAAATTATTTGCAACTCAATTATCATTGGCTCTGTTAATTTTATTTTACTCGGGCTTTCTTTAGAAGCTGCCGGTTGGAATTTATTGATAGCAGCAGTAGCAGAGTATTTATATCATATGAATATTAAAACTCCTTATTGGTTGGGTTTTATTTTTCAAAGGCCTGAAATGCATAGAATCCACCATCAAAAAGGGAAGCATTTTAACAATTTTTCTGATTTACCTTTATGGGATATGATTTTCGGAACATTTGAAAATCCTAAAAACAGAGATATAAAATGTGGTTTTGAAACCGAACGAGAAGCAAAGTTAAATGAGATGCTATTGTTTAAAAATGTAAATAATCCATTTCCTAAAAAATGAGAACTATTGGTATTTATATATTAATTCTTTTAGGCTTACTACAAGCAATTGGCCATGTTTTTAATTCACAAAAAATAAAAGGATTAGGGTTGTTAACTGCTGCATCTCCATTACCAATAGTGTTTACGGAAGTAAAAGGGGTTGAAACTTTCGCTTCTGATTTTTACTTGGTTTGGGAAGAGGAAAATAATCAGAAAGACTCCCTTAAAATTACTTCCAAAATTTATAGTAAATTAAAAGGTCCATATAACAGAAGAAATGTTTATGGGGCGGTGATTTCTTATGGTCCTGTTTTGCCCAAAGAAAAAATTATATCGATTTTGAATTATGGATTATGCACTGACCAATCTCTTTTAAAAGAAATGGGGTTGTCAGGAAATGAAAAAAACATTTTTATTAGAATCATTTCAAAAACAAAAAATGACTCTCGTTCATGGATTTTGAAGCCAGATTGCACTAATTAATGAAAAGTTATTCTCCATATCAATTTAGTTTTTTCAGAATTATTTTTGGAATATATTTAGCTATACATTTTATTCAGTTAATTCCTTATGGAACAGAGTTGTTTAGTAATGTAGGGTTACTTGCTAAAGCATCTGATAATTTTACTTATGGTGTTTTTCCAAACATTTTAAGCCTCTTTGACTCACCTGGTTTTATTACTGTTTTTTTAAGCTTAATGGCTGTTTTTTCTCTTTTGTTTTTGATTGGCTTTCAAAGAAAAATCATGGCAATTTTAATTTGGTATGGATGGGCTTGTCTCTTTAATAGAAACAATTTTATTAGTAACCCAAGCATCTTTTTTGTAGGCTGGATTTTATTAGCAACTATTTTTATTCCATGTAGCGAACCCATTTCTTTAGGCAAGAAAAAAGAAAATTGGGAATTTCCTCCATTACTATTTTTTGCGTTATGGTTAATTATGAGTGTTGGCTATACTATTAGTGGAATAGACAAATTAGGCTCTCCAAGTTGGGCGGATGGTTCAGCAATTATTCATTTACTTGAAAACCCTCTTTCTAGAGATTGGTTTTTTAAGGATTGGATGTTATTATTACCTACAACTGTTCTAAATATTTTTACATGGGGTATTTTGGCTTGCGAACTATTATTCTTACCACTTGCTATTTTTAAAAAGACAAGAAAATATGCCTGGTTAAGTATGGTAATAATGCATATTGGAATTTTAATGTTAGTAGATTTTGCAGACCTGACTATTGGGATGTTAATGATTCACTTGATTAGTTTTGATGGCAGGTGGCTAAAACCAACTAAAGAAAAAGATAATTTGGTCTTTTTTGATGGCATTTGTGGATTGTGTAATCAATTCGTTGACTTTTTATTTATTGAAGATAGAAATGATGTTTTAATATTTACCCCCCTCCAAGGTGAAACAGCAAAAAAATTATACCCAAATGGTGAGCTGGAGAAGTTTGATAGTATCGCATTTTTACAAAACAGTAAACTATATTATAAATCTACTGCTGCTATAAAAGTTTGCATTACTGTTGGCGGAATATGGAAGTTGGCGGCTATTCTATATATCTTTCCAAAATTCATACGTGATTTCTTTTATGATTTCATTGCTAAAAATCGATATAAATGGTTCGGCAAAAAAGAAAGTTGTAGAATGCCAACACCAGAAGAAATGGAAAAATTATTACCTTAGTATATGCAACTAAAAAAAGTTAACGCTCATCTAACTTTTATGTGTTATACTTTAACTACCATTATATGAGACTTCTATTTAAAAATTCCCCTCTCTTTTTTGCTTTTTTTGCCCTCTTTTTATCACTAAAACTTCATTCTCAAAATTTAGTTCCAAACCCTAGTTTTGAAACAAATACTGCCTGTCCAACTACTTGGGGAAGAATTCCTGACGCAACCCCATGGCAAATACCTGCAGGACATAGTGGGACCGCAGATTATTTCAATGCTTGTGGAAATGTAACCTGGAATGTTCCTAATAACACATATGGGAATGAAGCTGCAGCTACAGGTGTCGCTTACGTTGGAATAATTGGAGGATATAATTCCGTTTTTAATGCTAGAGAATACGTTCAAGTTCAATTAGCTCAAACTTTAGTCGCAGGACAATGCTACGACATCTGTTTTAAATGGTCTTTAGCAGACAGTGGACCTATTGCTATTGATAACTTAGGTGCATACCTTTCAAATAATGCAATAGGAGGTTCCGGATGGACTAATATTAATGTAATCCCTCAAGTTAGAAATACTGCCGGTAATTTTATGTCTAATAAAAGTGGCTGGACTCAAATATGTGGAACCTATACTGCTAGTGGAGGAGAAAGATGGATAACTATAGGTAATTTTTATGATGAAAATAACACTCCCAAAATGAATGTTCCGGGAGGAAGCAGGTCTTATTCTATCTATTTTATTGATGATGTTTCTGTTATTCCTAACCCTTGTGGTGCCGGTGCCTATGGAGATACTATTTGTAATGGTGACATAGCAAATATATATGCATTAGGCGGAACAACTTATAACTGGTATCAATCAGGAAGCCCTTCAATCAGTTTAGGAACAAATGACACTATTTCCGTATCACCTTCTACTACTACGCAGTATGTTGTTACTATTGATGGGACAACTAATGATACTGTTACAGTTTTTGTAAACCCTACATATAATATAAACTCTTCAGCATCTATTTGCCAAGGGGATAGTATTTTGTTAGGGGGAAATTATCAGACTAGTGCAGGTAATTATATTGACACTCTAAGCACAGTTTATGGATGTGACAGTATTATAAATACAGCCTTAACTATAATACCTTTCTCCACAAATACTATTAATACAAGCATATGTCAAGGGGATAGTATTTTGTTAGGGGGGAATTATCAAACCAATGCGGGTAGTTATGTAGACACCTTATCTACACAAAATGGGTGCGATAGCATTTTAACTACTATATTAAGTATTACTCCGCCTCCAATCCATTCGGTAAATATTAGTATCTGTCAGGGAGATAGTATTTTCCTTCAAGGAAGTTATCAAACTAGTGCCGGCAACTATGTAGATACTCTTTCTAATCAAAATGGATGCGATAGCGTTTTAAATATAACTTTAACTATAATACCGTCCTCCACAAATGCTATTAATACAAGCATATGTCAAGGGGATAGTATTTTGTTAGGAGGAAATTATCAAACTACTGCAGGTAGTTATATTGATACTTTATCAACTCAAAATGGGTGTGATAGTATTTTAACTACTAATCTCACCGTTAATCCAACACAGACGAACTACTTAAGCTCCAAAATTTGTGGTGGTGACAGTATATTGCTTGCTGGTTCCTATCAAGACTCTGCAGGAACTTATATTGACACTATTCCGAATGGAGCAACTAACGGTTGTGATTTAGTTGTAGAAACAACTCTTATTCTTGATGAGTGTAAAGATTCTATTCTTTTTATACCAAATGTCTTCTCACCTAATAATGATGGCCATAATGATACATTTATTGTAACTGTAAATGGAAAAATTATAACTAAAAATGCTTCTATGACCATTTTTAATCGATGGGGAAATAAACTCTTTGAAAGTTTTGGTAAAATGGAATGGGATGGTAAAGACACGGCAGACGGAACGTATTATTATTATATTATTATTAATGGTAATGCTTATAAAGGAACTGTTTCTCTAACTAGATAGTAAAGCAACCTTTTATTAGTATATTCGTCTTGTAACTACACTAATGCTATGAGACTTAACACTATTTGCCCTGCATTACTTACTTTTATATTGGTATTATTCCATATAAGTGAAGGTTATGCCCAAAATCTGGTGCCGAATCCCAGTTTTGAAAATTACACAACCTGCCCTTCAACATATGGACAAATACCTCTTGTTGCCTGGCAAAAACCAGTTGGTCATACAGGAAGTGCCGACTATTTTAATACTTGTAACGGAGGAGGTTTGGGAGTTCCAAACAATACGTTTGGAAATCAAATGCCCGCAACCGGAAATGGCTATTGTGGTATAATTACCTATCACTACTCCGGAAATTTTAGAGAATACTTACAAGTTCAGCTCACCCAATCTCTTGTAGCAGGACAGTGTTATGACGTTTGCTTAAAATGGTCTACTGCTGAAAACTATCCAAGATACTCTTCAGATAACCTTGGGGTACATATTTCTAATGCTGCTATTACAGGACCAGGAAATGCTCCAATAAATGTAATTCCCCAAATTTTAAGTCCTGTGGGAACATTGCTAGAAGATAGAACAAACTGGCAAACATTGTGCGGTACTTATACTGCTTCTGGCGGTGAACAGTGGATAACCATTGGAAATTTTTATAATGATGCCAATACTACTTTAAATACAACTTACACTCCTACTGCTAGCTTTAATGCAGCATATTATTTTATCGATGATGTCTCCGTAATTTTAAATCCATGTATCAGTGGTGCAGTGGGTGACACCATTTGTAATGGTGAACAGGCTATGATTTATGCTAATGGAGGTAGTGTATACAATTGGTATCAGTCCGGTAATCCGGGTGTAAGTCTTGGTACTAATGATACGCTTTTTGTCTCTCCTTCTACTACTACTCAGTATGTGGTAACCATTGACGGAACAAATGATACAGTATCTGTAGTTGTTCACCCTACTTACTCTACTAATCTTAATGCTAGCATTTGTCAGGGAGATAGTATTCTGCTTGGTGGAGCCTATCAAACTACTTCGGGTGTTTATAATGATACGCTGAGTACTGTTAAGGGATGTGATAGTATTTTAGTTACTACACTTACGGTTAATCCTGTTTCTACCGGTAATACTAATGCCACTATTTGTCAGGGGGATAGTATTCTGCTTGGTGGTGCCTATCAAACTACTTCAGGTAATTATAATGATACCATTGTTGGTGGTTCGGCTAACGGGTGTGACAGTATTATTACTACTAATCTTGTGGTAAATCCTATTGCTATTGGTAATGCTAATGCTCAAATTTGTCAGGGTGATAGTATTCTGCTTGGTGGGACGTATCAAACTACTTCGGGTAATTATAATGATACTATCGTTGGTGGTAGTGCTAACGGGTGTGACAGTATTATCACTACTGCTCTTGTGGTTACTTCGTATGTAACGGGTAATGCTAATGCTCAAGTTTGTCAAGGAGATAGTATTCTTCTTGGTGGTGCCTATCAAACTCTTGCAGGAAATTATAATGATAC
This sequence comes from Bacteroidia bacterium, assembly GCA_030426475.1. Classification (GTDB taxonomy): domain Bacteria; phylum Bacteroidota; class Bacteroidia; order Flavobacteriales_E; family Vicingaceae; genus CALALS01. The sequence continues at coordinate 1,722 of JAUHYR010000094.1, read as the reverse complement.
TATTGTTGGTGGGTCTGTTAGCGGTTGTGATAGTATTGTCATTACTAATCTTTCTATTATTCCAATTTCTATGGGGAATGCCAATGCCAGAGTGTGTGATGGAGACAGTATATTAATCGGCAATACTTATTATTCTTCTGCGGGTGTCTATCCTTATACTATTCCGAATGGTAGTGCTTCGGGTTGTGATAGTATTGTTAACGTTAATCTTGCTATTGATTATGCTTTTTCTAATCATCAGGACTTTACGATTTGTCAAGGGGATAGTGTTCTGCTTGGTGGACAGTATGTTTCTAAGTTTGGGTATAACGAAGTAAAATACCAGTCTATTAATGGGTGTGATAGTACTTATACGGCTACCATTTCTTTTGTGCCACAATATGATTTTTATTTACCGGAGGATACTACTTTATGTATGGGACAAACTTTTATTCTTGCTCCGGTTATTAATTCTTCTTATTATAACTTGATGTGGGAAAATGGTAGTTCTAATCCATATAGAGAAATTGATACTTCGGGTACTTACATTATGACTTATTCTCACAAGTCTTGTAATCATCAAGGAAATGATGAAATAAATGTATTGTTTGAAAATTGTGACTTCTTTATTTATGTGCCTAACACTTTTACGCCTAATAAGGATGGTTTAAATGATGGTTTTGCGCCTGTTATTTATGGTGACTTTACAGACTACTCTTTCAGAATTTTTGATAGATGGGGAGAGGTTATTTTTGAATCAACCACTCACGGTGAGTCTTGGAAAGGTACTTACTTAAACGAACTAGTAAAAACGGATGTCTATGTCTGGAAGCTTATCGTAAAACCAAAGAAAAGTAAAGAAATTACACAAACAGGGAAAGTAACTATATTGAAATAGTAAACGGTATTAATTTAATTTACATATAGTAAAGCAACCTTTTATAGTTATATTCGTCTTGTATATGTCCTTGACGCTATGAGAAATAAAGCCTCTTATAATATTTTATTTTCTGTTGCATTTATATTTTGCAACATAATTTTGTTGCCTGCACAAAATTTAGTCCCAAACCCTAGTTTCGAGATAAAAACAGCTTGCCCTAATACCTTTGGTAGAATCCCTGATGCTCCGCCTTGGCAAATTCCTACAGGCCATAGTGGAACGGCTGACTATTTCAATAGTTGTGGTAATGCCACTTGGAATGTGCCAAATAATACTTATGGAAGCGAGCCAGCTGCAACAGGCGTAGCTTATGTAGGCATAATAGGTGGCTATAGTTCTGCTAATTCAAACTATAGAGAATACGTACAAGTTCAGCTCACTCAAACTCTTGTAGCAGGACAATGTTATGATGTTTGTTTTAAATGGTCCTTAGCAGATAGTGGTCCAATTGCAATTGATAATTTAGGGGTTTATTTTTCTAATAACGCTATAAATGGCTCTGGATGGCCCAATATTAATGTTACTCCACAAGTAAGAAATCCCGCAGGTAGTCCTATGGCAAATAAGAATGGTTGGACGCAATTTTGTGGAACATATACAGCCAATGGAGGAGAAAGTTGGCTTACTCTTGGCAATTTTTATGATGAAGTCAACACTACTAAAACACCTGTTTCCGGTGGGTCTAGGAGTTATTCTATTTATTACATCGATGATGTCTCCGTAATTTTAAATCCATGTATCAGTGGTGCAGTGGGTGACACCATTTGTAATGGTGAACAGGCTATGATTTATGCTAATGGAGG
>JAUHYR010000005.1 GCA_030426475.1 Bacteroidia bacterium | reverse complement strand
TTTTTATCGGACATGCTTATATACTCTTTGCTTGAGTATCCGAATATTTTCTCCGGGTCTGCCCCTTGTAATTGAAGCGTTCTTTTTTCTCCTTCCCTTTTATAGAAATATATTACTTCGCTTATGTTTTTTAATATAAATTCAAAAGCATTTTCATTTACTTCTTTTTCTCCGTCAACTAAATCAAACCAGCTACTGAACTTCTTTTTTAATGAAGTTAGCTCTTTAATTAACTCTTCCTTGCTTTTATTTTTATATTCTTCTTTCAAGAACTTTTACTTAATTTTTGTTCCGTCAATTTTGTACTCCTCTCCTTCTTTGTAAACGATACTTAATACTTCCATTCCGTATTCATCATACTTTTTCCATGTTCCTTGTTTTGTTCCCAGAGTATAATTTTTTTCCCACTTAACTTTTCCGTTTTCATAATAATAAAAGTGCTCTCCATCCGGTTCTCCATCAATAAATTTTCCTTCAAAACTTTTCTTTCCGTTTAGATGATAAAAATTCCATGCTCCGAATCTTTTATCGTTTCTATATTCTCCCTTTTCGGTATGGTCACCCATGTGATAATACCAGTATCCATCTCTTTGTCCGTCTATATAATCGCCTCTTATTATGGTGTCTCCTTCATTGGTTAATTCAAACATAAATCCTTCTTCGTTTCCTTTTCTGAAGTTTTCTTTTCTAAGTACATTTCCGCTCGGATAATACCATACCCAATCACCATTTTTCTTTCCATTACTATAGCTCCCTTTTTGCTCGGTCTCGCCCGTTTCAAATAAAAATTCCCAGTTTCCTTCTTCTAGGTCATCCTTATAATTTCCTTTTTTCTTTATTTTTCCTGATAAATAATAATACTCCCAATAGCCTTGTTTATAGCCTAATTCGTCTATTAACCCCTTGGCAATAAGTAAGTCGTTTTTATAAACTTCTGTTTTTATTATTACTCCGGAAGTATCATATTCTTTAAATGTTCCCTGCTTTTTTCCTAGTAAGTTATATGTTCCCTCTCTTTTTACTTTTCCGTTATCGTAATAATCCTTTTTTACATCCAAAATCATTACTTCTTCTGCATCTTTTTGCAACTCTCCGTTTATATATAAATATGCATTTAAGAGTTTTCCATTTTCATCATATTCTTTTGTATAACCGTGAAGAATATCATCCTTATAAGCAACTTCTTTTTTTAATCTTCCGCTAGGATAAAACTCTTGCCACCTTCCCTGCTTTCTTCCTTTATAATCTTTAGCATTTATTTTTTCTACATATTCTATAGAACCTTTCGTGTATTTTATAACAGTTACTATCCTTTCTTCGTCTTCTGCGTATTCATAGCCTATTCCTTCTCTTACCCCTTTCTCATAAGGAAGGGTTTCCTTTAAAGGGTTTCCTTTTTTTCCATAGTAATATTTAACTTCTCCATGCAGAGTATCTTCAATAAAAACTTCTTTTTTTATAAGAAAACAACTGTCGTTGAATTCTTTTTTTACTCCATTTTTAAGTCCTTTTTTATAATTTATTATGGTGGTAATATCTCCTTGCGGATTATAAAATATCCAACTACTATCCAATAAAAAGTTTTTTCTGTTTCCCTCCGATTTTAGAATTCCAGTATTGTAATAATTATACCAATATCCTTCAGGTTTTCCGTTTTTTAAGTTTCCTTCGCTGGATATTTTTCCGTTTGGATAATAAAAAATGTTGTGACCATTTGGATTAACTTTTTCTTGAGCGAACAAAGTTGATGCTAATAAAATTACCAAACAAGCTATTCCAATTTTTTTAGACATACTTTTTATTAATAAGACAATAAATATATATTAAGTTTAAATAATTATCTATTACTATTATTATCTTGTTAGTTCTGTTAGAAAATTTTTATATTTTCTCTTTCAATTTTGAGTTATGAAAAAGAAGAAACAAAAAACGAACAACAAAAAAAGATTGAAAGCAAACAAAATCAACTACTTTCTCTTTTTTATTAACTAATGTTAATAGCAATTTAACAACCCTAATTTTATAAAAATATTGTTTTTTTCTGCTTAAAACAAGTCTAATAAAAAGCTTAAAAAGAATTACTAAAATGTTGTGAGAAATAAATGTTTTTAGAAGTAGTTTTAAATTTGGATAATGAAAGAAAAAAAAGATATTACTTATTAACCATAAAAGAGTAATTTTAACTTCATTATTAACACACAATTTATAAAAAATGAAAATTGCAATAGGAAGTGATCATGCAGGATATGAATTAAAAGAGTTTTTAAAAGAAAAGTTAGAAGGAATAGAATTTTTTGATGTTGGAACGAAAAGTGAAGAAAGTTGCGATTATCCGGATTATGCTCATCCTGTGGCTGAAAAAGTAGAAAAAAAAGAGGTAGATTTTGGAATATTAATTTGTGGAAGCGGAAACGGAATAAGTATGGCGGCAAATAAACATAAAGGAATAAGAGCCGCACTAAGCTGGAAGAAAGAAATAGCAGAATTGGCTCGCCAACATAATGATGCAAATATAGTTTCTTTACCGGCAAGATATGTGAGTAAAGAAGAGGCTCTTGAAATAGTAAAAGCTTTTATAACTACTTCTTTTGAAGGAGGAAGACACCAAAGAAGAGTAGAAAAAATATGAAGAGGATAATAATAGTTTTATTTTTTCCTTTTGTTTGTTTTGGGCAATCTTTAGAAGAGGCAAAGGAATTTGAAAAATCAATAACTGCAGAGGACTTAAAGAGACACCTTTCTATTTTCGCTTCTGATGAAATGGAAGGAAGAGAAACAGGAAAAGAGGGACAAAAATTAGCAGCCGAATACTTTACTAATCAATACCTTGACTACGGCATTCCTTTTATTGATATAGCCAGCGGATACAAACAGCCTTACGATTTAATAGAACGAAAAAATGAAGGAATAACTATTTATATAAACGGAAAAGAATATAATTATTTTAATGGGTTTTATTCTCATACCGGCATGAAAGATGAGACCCTTTTATTCCATAGCTTGGTTTTTTCCGGCTATGGAATAGATGGAGTAAAACATAATGATGTAAAGAACTTTGATTTTAAAGGAAAAGCAGTGTTTATATTAGATGGGCTTCCTAAAAAAATGGAAGACGCAGGATGGGAACAAAAGCTTGAAAAGAAAGTTAATTTTTTTGAAAAGAAAAAAGCCTCTGCACTTTTTATTATTAGCGAAGATTTTAAGGCATACAAAAACGGATTGGAAAAATATGCCAATCATAATAAAATGATGTTAGCAAAAGAGTATAAAGAAAATCAAATCCCTGTTTTTATTACAGGTAAAGAAATGTTTGAAGAGGTTTTTTCAGGACAATTAAAATATAAAAAAGAAAAAAAGAATGCTGAAAAAAGCCCTTCTAAATATCCTATAGAAAAAAAGGGAACACTAAAAATTGTAGCAAAGGGAAACATAGAAAAATTAATAGGCGATAATATCATAGCTTATATTGAGGGAACGGATAAAAAAGAGGAAATAATAGTGATATCAGCACATTATGACCATTTAGGAAAAAAAGACGGTATAGTTTATAATGGAGCGGATGACGATGGTTCTGGCTCAGTAGCTCTAATAGAAATAGCAGAAGCGTTTTCTAAAGCAATAAAAGAAAAAAACTTACGCCCGAGAAGATCAATTATGATAGTTGCTTTTTCAGGCGAAGAAAAAGGATTGTTAGGCTCTAAATACTTTGTGAATAGCCCAGAGTTTCAATTTGAAAGATGTATGGTAAATCTAAACATAGATATGATAGGTAGAATAGACAAGGAGCATGAGGGAAATCCAAATTATGTTTATTTAATAGGGCCTGATAAAGTAAGTAAAGAATTAAAAGAAATAAGCGAAGAAATAAATAAAAGCAACACTAATCTGGAGTTAGATTACACCTATAACAGTGACGATGATCCTAATAGATATTTTTATAGGTCCGACCACTATAACTTTGCAAAGTATAATATTCCGGTAATTTTTTATTTTAATGGAGTACATGAAGATTACCATAAACCGACTGACACGGTAGATAAAATAAACTTTGAAAAAATGGAAAAAATTACCAGGTTAGTTTTTTTAACGACATGGCAATTGGCAAACAAGGAAGAACGATTGAAAATTGATTTAAAAGACGAAGATGGCAACAATTAGACAGGATAAAATATCAAGACTTTTACAAAAAGAAATGGCAAACTTTTTTTTGGTGGACGGCAAAGACCTATTAAATGGAAAGATGGTTACCGTTACCAAATCAAAAGTTACACCGGACTTGTCCATTGCAAGGTTTTATTTGAGCATATTCCCATCAAATGAAAATGAAGCATTTATTAAAGAGCTGAGAGAAAAAAGCTATATCATTAGACAAAGGTTGGGAGGAAAAATAGGAAAACAAATAAGAAAAGTTCCTGATTTTGAGTTTTATATTGATGACTCCTTAGATTATGCAGAAAGAATAAACGAGCTTTTAAAAAAATAGAAATTGGATGTTTCGTTATTTATATCAAAAAGATATTTCTTTTCAAGGAAATCAAAAGCAGCAGTAAATATTATCGCTTTTATCTCCGTATTTTCCATAACCGTTGCAACTGCATCTATAGTTATTATTTTAAGCGCATTCAACGGCCTTCAACAATTAGTAGACTCTTTATATGCTTCCTTCGACCCTGATATAAAGATAACAATGACTAACCAGCAATTGTTTGAACTATCTTATGAACAAGAAGAAAAGATATCTTCTATCCCAGAAATTGCTAATTATTCAGAAGTATTGGAGGAAATGGCGATGCTGAGGCATGATAATTTTCAAAGCATAGTAAGCCTAAAAGGAGTGGATAAAAAGTGGAAAGAAGTAACAGGGATTGACAGTATGATTTATGAAGGAGATTTTTTGCTTCGTTCCGGTTCGGCAAACTATTGTGTTTTAGGCTATGGCGTAGCAAGCAATTTGGAATTGTCGGTTAATCATAATATTGAACCGGTGTCTGTATATATTCCAAAACCAATAGAAGAATATTCAAACCTTCCGGGCTCCTCTTTTTATAAAAAAGAAGCATTTCCTTCCGCAGTATTTGCTATTAGTCCTGATTTTGACAACAAATATGCAATAGTTGATATTGCTTTTATAAGAAACTTATTAGAGAAGAAGAATAAATGTTCTGCTATAGAAGTTTCTCTTTATGATGAATCTAAAATGGAAGAAGTGTCGGAAAATCTCACTAAAATTTTTGGAAAAGAGTTTCAGGTAAAAACCAGATATCAGCAAAATGAACTAATTTATAAAACGAATGAAACAGAAAAGTGGATAACGTTTATTTTATTGATTTTTGTTTTAATTGTGGCAAGCTTTAATGTAATTAGTACACTAACGCTCATTCTTTTGGAAAAGCAAAAAGACATTAGAACCTTGAGGAGCATTGGCGCAAGTTTTGAGCAAATAAGAAAAGTATTTTTTTCCCAAGGACTAATGATAACTTACATAGGCGGAGCGATAGGAATGTTTTTAGGGTTTTTGGTATATTGGTTACAAACCAATATTGGCCTACTAAGGCTTGAGGGTGGTGTAGTAGAGTTTTATCCCATGGCATTTAAAATACAAGATTATTTATTAATAGCCGGAATGATACTAATAACAGGGGCTCTATTTTCTTGGTATCCGGTAAAGCTGGTGTTAAAGAAAAGGTTTTTCATAAACCAGAACTTATAAGCAATAGTTTTTTCCGGGCAATGATTTTATAATTCCTTTTATTTCAAGCGTAAATAAAGTCACAGAAAGCTCGCTAACCGAAATATTTAATGCCAGTGATATTTCATCGAAAGAAGCCCTTTCTTTTTCCTTAAGAAAAGAAACAAGCTTTTTTTCTTCTTCAGTTAGATCAGCGATTGAGCGGCTATCACTTTGTTCTTTTAAATTATCCTTTTCTTTCCAGCCCATTAGTTGAATAAAGTCTTCAAAACAAGTGTACGCATGTGCTTTATGGTTAAAAATAAGCTTATTACAGCCTTCAGATTGGATGTCGTCTATTCTTCCGGGAAAGGCAAAAACATCTCTATTGTATGAATTAGCTATTTCTGCGGTAATCAAAGAGCCCCCTTTTTTACCGCTTTCAACAACTAACAAAACATCACAAAGTCCTGCAATAATCCTATTCCGCTTAGGAAAATTTTCTCTGTCGGGTTTTGTCTTGGATAAGAACTCCGTTAGCAAACCGCCCTTTTCAATCATTTGCTCAGCAATTTTTCTGTTTTCAGAAGGATATATTTTATCTAGCCCATGACCAAGGCAGCCAATGGTAGAAACCTGGTTTTTGATAGAAGAGAAATGAGCTGTGGTATCAATGCCTTCTGCCAAGCCACTTACAATTATAGGGTCGTATGCCTTAACTTGTTCTATAAAATCAGTAACGCAGCTTTTTCCGTATTTGGTTGCTTTTCTGGTTCCTACAATACCTATTGTTTTATGATTATTAATGTTGCAAGCGCCTTTAAAAAAAAGAATAGGCGGACTATCATCACAGTGTTTTAGTTTTTTTGGGTAGTCTTCAGAAAAACAGCTTAGCACATTAATTTTAAACCGCTCTATAAACTTTATTTCTTCATCAGCCCTTTTTAATGCCTCATCTTTGTTTTCCTGCATCGTTTTTCTGGTGTCTTTTCTAATGCCGCTTATAGACTCAAAGAAAGAGGGAGGCTCATCAAAAAGAGCTTTAGCGGAAGAGTTTTTCTCCAATAACTTTTTAGCAGTAATACTTCCGATATTTGGTATTAAAGTTAAAGCAATTTGATATAGTAGCTCTTCTTTATTTTCCATACTTTAGCCCAAAGATATAAACTCAAATGAAGATATTAGGAGTTATTCCATCGCGATATGCATCCAGCCGATTTCCCGGGAAACCTTTGGTGAACATTAAAGGAAAACCCATGGTGCAGCATGTTTATGAGCGGGCAATTCAGGCAAAACGGTTGTCAGAAGTTGTAGTGGCAACTGACGATCAAAGAATATATGATGCCGTGATGGGGTTTGGAGGAAAGGTTATTATGACTTCAGAAAGCTGTGAAAACGGAACAGACAGGTGCAGAGAAGTTATAGAAAAACATCTGCCGGAGTATGATGTGATAATAAACATTCAAGGAGACGAGCCTTATGTTCATCCCGAACAAATTGACAAGCTTTGTTCTTTGTTTGAAAATGAAAACGTGAGACTGGGAACACTGGCCAAACAAACCCATTCTGCAGATGACATTCTTAATCCCAGTAGGGTAAAGGTGGTTATAGACAAAAGTATGGATGCCCTATATTTTAGTCGAAGCCCTATTCCTTTTTTAAGAGGAAAAGACAACAATGAGTGGGGAAAGCATCACATTTATTATAAGCACCTTGGTCTTTATGGTTACAGAAAAGAAGAGCTTTTAAAATACAATCAACTAAAACCTTCAGCACTAGAAAAGGCAGAGGCATTGGAGCAGCTTAAGTGGCTAGAAAATGGCCATAAGATGCGCGTAGGAATTACCGAGCACGACTCTTATGCTATTGATACCCCTGAAGATTTAGACGAGCTGTTAAGTCGAGAAGGGTGATTCTACTCTTTGCGAAAAGTAAACTCATAGTAATAAATATCTTCTTTAAAAGAGATTTCTTTAAGATTAACTTGAGAAAGCTTTTTAAATAAGAGCTCTTTAATTTCACCATTGGAGTAGTTTGCTTCTAAAATATTGATTAGGCCATTCTCATCAACTTTAAATGAAACCCTAACAAAATGAACACTGTTCTTTTCTATAGGCAAGGCTGTTTTGTCAAACGTAACCCTTTCTTTTAGAAGAGATTTAAGATCTTCCGTTGAGCTTGCAGAGGAAACTAAAAAAAGAGTAATGCATGTAGATAATAAAAATAACTTTTTCATAAGATTTGTTTGTTTTTGATTTAACGGTTAGACAAGAAACGCCTATATTTAGTTACTCCTCAAGCGAAAAAAATTTATTTAAAAGTTATTGGCGGCAGGAAAAACAGATGAGCAGCAGAATAAAAGGACAAATGGAAACAAAAGGCTAAAAGATTCGTTAAAAAACATCTCAAAAGATTAAGAGATGATAACAGACTTTGTTTCCTTGTTTTTCCCAAGAATATGTGAAGGTTGTGGACAACCTTTATTAAAGCATGAAGAGACAATATGCTCCGGATGTGAGTTAAGCTTGCCTAAAACGGAGTATTCAAAAGAATTAATGAATCCGGTTATGAAAATATTTTTAGGCCGAATTGACCTACAAGCGGCAACATCTCTTTATTTTTTTCACAAAGGAAACCGACTACAAGGTCTAATGCATAAGCTAAAATATAACGGCATAAAAGAAATAGGTGTTAGGTTTGGTAACCACTTAGGAAAAGAGCTAAAAAAAGCACCATTATATGAAGATGTAGATGCGGTGATACCCATTCCACTTCACCCAAAAAAGCAAAAGAAAAGGGGGTATAATCAGGCCGAAATGATAGCACAAGGCTTTGCTAAAATCACAGAAAAGGAAATTATAGTGAATAATTTATATCGAAACATAAATACATCTTCACAAACGAATAAAAATAGAGAAGAAAGGTGGAAAAACGTAGAAAAAGTTTTTCAATTAAAAGAACCAAAGAATCTAGAAGGAAAACATATTTTATTGGTTGACGATGTGGTTACAACAGGCTCTACTATTGAGGCTTGCGCACAAACACTTAAACAAATAACAGACAAAGTAAGTGTTGCAACAATTGCCTATGCGCATTAGTTTATGGCAAATCTAAAGATAACCTATACTTAAAAATGTTTAATTAAAAGGAAGCATTACTTTTGCAACATGGCAGAAGAATTAATTCTAGACGAAAAACTTTCTAAAGAAGAAAAATACAAGTCTTTAATTCCGCAAATAAAGGCATTAGTTGAACCCGAAAAGGATTTAATTGCAAATCTTTCTAATGTAGCCTCAGCTCTTAAATATGGAATGAATTTTTTTTGGGTGGGCTTTTATTTGGTAAAAGAAGGCGAATTAGTTCTAGGCCCATTTCAAGGAACTGTGGCGTGTACAAGAATACCAAAAGGAAAAGGAGTTTGTGGGGCTTGTTGGGAGCAAGAGAAGACTATTATAGTTGACAATGTAGAAGACTTTCCGGGACACATTGCCTGCAGTAGTCTTTCAAAGTCGGAGATTGTGGTTCCGATATTTAACACTAACAAGAAGTTAACATTGGTTTTGGATGTCGATAGTGACGAACCTGCTTCGTTTGATAAAATCGATAAAGTTTATTTAGAAGAGTTAGCAAAATTAATATCTTCCAAACTCTGATGAAGATATTACAAAACGGAATAATATTTATTGCGCTAAGCCTTTTATTCTCTTGTGCTCAAATGTCAACACCCACAGGTGGAGAAAAGGATACTCTTCCCCCTAAAGACTCTTTGTATTTTCCAAATAACTACACCACAAATTTTTCCTCAAAAACAATAGAAGTAAGGTTTGATGAATATATAAAGTTAAACTCTGTAAGCACCAATGCCATTATTAGCCCTGTAATGCCAAGCATACCAAAGTTTAGGGTAAAAGGGAAAAAATTAATAATAGAGCTTCCCGATAGTTTACAACCAAACACTACCTATTCTATACAATTACCGGATGTTATACAAGATATTACTGAGGGAAATAAAGTGGCCAACTTTAAATATGTCTTTTCTACGGGAGATGTGTTAGACTCTTTAAGCATTAGCGGAAAAGCAATAGACGCTTTTTCTCTCAAACCCATGGAGAAAATGCTGGTAATGCTTTATAAAGAAAAAAATGACAGTGTGGTCTTTCATAAAAAGCCTTTTTATTTATCTAAATCAAACACCTCAGGAAGCTTTTCTTTAACCAATCTAAAAGAAGGAAGCTATAAACTAGTAGCAGTGAAGGATGAAAACAGTAATTACTTATTTGACATAAATGAAGAAATAGCTTTTATAGACACTATATTGGTGTTAGATAAAGACATTAGTAATATTAACCTATATAGCTTTAAAGAGGACCACAGAAAACAACAGGTGAAAGAAGCAAAGTATATATCACCCGCAGAAATAAGTGTTGTCTTCAGTCGACCTTATGAAAAAATGGAAGTGTCAACGGCTAATAACTACACTATTTATAGGCAGACAGAATCAAGGATAAAAGACTCTCTTAGAGTTATATTTAAAGAGATTCCTCAGCAAGACAGTATTTTTTTATATCTCTCAGGGGGTGGTTTTTCAGATACGCTAGAATTAGTAAAGCCTACACCATTAGACTCTAGTTTAAAAGCAACTAAAACAAGCCTTATAGGCAACAAACAACCTGTTTTTAAGCCACTTCAACTTTTGTTTTCATCACCGATAGAGAATATTAATGAAGAAGAAATTCTTTTAACTGAGGATAGCGTAAAAGTGATAACAAAGTCAGCTGTCGGAGGAGAGCTAAAAACAGAGTTATTTATAGACTATGTCTGGAAAGAAGGATCAGAATATCAGTTAAGGATTTTTCCTGGTGCAATGCAGTCAATTTATGGAGCGACAAATGATACACTAAAGTATAATTTTAAAACTATGCCTGAAGAAGACTTTGGAAAAGTAAAGATTGCTTTGTTTGAAAGAGAAGAAAGTGTAATTATTGAATTAATACAACAAGAGAAAGTAGTAAAAAGACTTTTTGTTTCACCAACTCAAAAAGAGATAGAGTTTGCACATCTGATACCTGGAAAATATGACCTAAAAATAATTATTGATGAAAACAATAATGATCGCTGGGACACAGGGGTCTATTTAAGCAAAAAGCAAGCTGAAAAAACCTACTTTTTTAAGGGAGGGTTTTCAATAAAAGCAAACTGGGAACAAGAAGTTAAGTGGGTTGTAGAATAGAAAAGCGGGCTTTTTTGCCCGCTTTTTGAAAAGAACTTAATAAAAAAAAGATTATTTAATTGCTGCAGATTTTGCCTTTACCTTTTCAACTACTTCTCCCTGAGCTTTAATCTCTTTTTCTTTTGCTTCTTGGTCTTTTTTATTTTTTTCTATGTCTTCTTTTGCCTTTTTAATGTCTTCTTCCCATCCTGCTATATCCTTTTCTAGTTTTTCTTTGTCTCTCACTAAATCTTCTTGTTCCTTTTGAAGTTTTTCTAAGTTCTTTTCTTCTTCCTTTAATACTGCTCCAATAGCATTTTTGGTTTCCTGAACACCAAAATCATAGACAATGCTTTTGGCCACCTTAAACTTATCTCCGTGCTGAGAAGAAGAAAGAAAAACACCGCCTAAATCAAAACCAATGATAACTTTTACGTCTTCTTTTCCCGACTGCTCTACTTTTCCGTATAAGTCAATCGTGTTATCACTAATTTTTTTAATTTCTGCGTCATCGCCAAACATTTCTTTTTTAGAACTTACTTTTGCGTTGTATTTTTTCATTAAATCTTTAAGTCCTTTTTCTACATCAGATACATTTCCGCCATAAATAATAACCGAAAGCGCATTTACATTTCCTTTAGAAAAAGAGTGATTCCCTTCTTGAACTTCAATTGATTTTTGAGCAGAACCAAACAAAAAGCAAAGAGCCGCAACAGTTGTAAAAACAAGTTTTTTCATAAATCTATTTTTTTAATTGGTTAGTAATTTCTTCTTCATGTAACTCTTCTATTCCTGAAATGCCGCCAGAAACTATAAACTTCATAACAACAGAAGCAGGAACATCTAATTTAGTAACATTTTCCTGAGGAACAATGTACAAATTTCCTGAAAAATTATATGAATGAGGTAAATATACGGCTACTTTAGCATTATCTATGCCAAGTTTGTGTAAATCTGGCTCTGTAAGAAATCCTAGCTTTTCCAACTCGGCTTCTTTATTCATTTTTACAAGCACCGGATGACCAAACTTTTTATCTTTTCCAACAAAGGCTGAAAAAAGATCTTTTAAAGAAGAATAAATGGTTTTAATGAGAGGAACTCTGTCTAGTAAACTATTAAAGTAGTATCTAAGCGGCTTGGCTACTATGGTGGAGGCTAAATAACCCAAAACGGTAAAGGCAATTAATAAAATCAATATCCCCAGTCCGGGAACTTTTGCATCTATAGGGATAATGCCGTCAATAAAAACGAAAATGCGGTATACCACATAACATAAAACAGCAACAGGACCTATATATAAAAGCCCCTGAGCAAGATAGCTAAGAAGTTTCTTGCTAATCTTTTTAAACTTAAATTTAACTTCAGACATGAGAGCGTTTAATGTTAATGAACATTAAATTAACGCTACAAAACTAATGGAAAAAATGGTTATTTTTTCTTTGGGCGATATTCAAAAGGTATTTTATTGATTTGCTTTTCTGTAGAAAGCACAATCATGGTCTCAATCCTGTCGATTTCCGCAATGTGATTGAACTTATCTCTTACCATTTTATCAAATGCGGGAATATCTCTTACCATTACTTTTAACAGAAGGTCGGCTTGACCGGTAACTTGATAGCACTCAACAACTTCGTCAATTGTTTGTACATGTTGAGCAAACTTGTCTATTGCATTATTCGCTTGCCTTACTAAAGAAACCTGCATGTATGCAACGATACCTATGTCAAGAGCTGTTTCTTCTACTTTTGCATGGTAGCTTTTTATTACACCGGTGCTTTCAAGCTTTTTTACCCTTTCTAAGGTGGGAGCCGGAGACAACCCAATTTCTTTAGATAATTGAAGGTTAGTGATTTTCCCGTTTTCCTGTAAAATCTCTAAAATACTTAGGTCAATACTGTCAAGCTTCTTGCTTTCTTTCATGAAATAATGTTTTAATTATAACAAAAATAAAAAATTTTATATCACTTAATAATTTTATATAAAATTGGTTTTGATGGGGATGCATCATTTTCAAAAGACGCAATCATTAAATTAAGTAAATAGACGCCATCCGAAATATTGTTTGGCACAAAAATTAATTCTGTAATTGTCTTTTCTAGCTCTGGTTTTGTTGGATAATTCCAAAATGCTTTATGCGCCTTTAATAGTCCGCCATCTACTTCCTTATCAACAGAAGGGGTGTCTATTAATAAATGTTTAATTCCGCAAGAATTTAAATAAACAATGGCTTCTTCGTCAATATAAGGAGGATTAGTGTTGCTATATTGCTTGGTAATTTTTTCTTCGTTATTTGGAAGCGTTCTGATAATTATTGCCTGGGTGTTTTCATTTATTTTCTCTTTAAAATGACGTCTAGTAATTACTTGGTCATCACCTTTTGGTTCAGGAATGACGCTAATTACTTGAGCAAGAAAAAAGAAAGTCTTTAGGCAGCTGTTTAATGAATAAAACTCTTTACTAATATGCCCTATACATTCTGTGTGGGTTCCATGTCCGTGAGGGTTGAAAAAGATGTTTCTAAAATTAACAGAACCGCCCAAGCTAACGTCTCCTATGAAGCCATCCATTTTAACAGGCTCAAACCTAACGGGAGGAACATACCAGGCGGTTGCCGCACCCTCTTTTATTGGAAAAGAAAGGTCTAAGGGTTGGGATAAGTCAACTTTAATAGTGGTTTCACCCAAAGTTATTTCCGAAAAAGTCTTCAATCTGCAAATAATTCTAAAGCAATGTTATCAGCCATAAATTTAGCTTTTTCTGCTAAAAAGAAAATATTATTTTGCTTTTTTAATAAATTTCTTTCTAAAAGGTCTTCAGCATGTTTAATAAAGTGCCGGTAAAACTCAGGGAACTCTGTTTTAATTTTTTCAGCAGATGTTCCCCAAACAGTTCTTAATGATGTTAGCACATATTCATTGTATTGATTTTTTGTGGTCAAAGTTTCTTTTTCGTAAAATGGTTTGTTAGAAGAAACACTTTTAATATAAAGGTTATTATTACTAATGTTCCATTGTCTGGAAAAACTATTAAAAGAATGAGCGGAAGGACCAATACCTATATAACTAGACCCTTTCCAGTAAGAAGAGTTGTGTTTAGAGAAACATTTTTCTTTTGCAAAATTGGATATTTCGTAATGAATAAACCCCTCATCTTTTGCCTTTTCAATTAAAAAATTAAACTGATTTAGTGATGTTTCATCTTTTGGAATAAGAGTGGCATCTTTTGATACTATTTTTGCCAATGCTGTCTTGGGCTCAATGGTTAAGCAGTAAGCTGAAAAATGAGGAATATTTAACGCTATAACTTTATCAATGTTTTCTTTCCATTGATTAGTCGTTAATTTTGAAAACCCATAAATAAGGTCAATAGTAATATTTTCTATGCCTTCATTTTGTGCTGTTTTGATTGAAGAAAATGCCTGCTTGGCGGAATGTGAGCGATTCATCCACTTTAGATGTTCATCAAAAAAAGATTGAACACCAATACTTAGCCTATTAACTCCAAGAGACTTAATCTCTTTAATATATTTTGCGGAAATATTTTCCGGGTTAACTTCTAGTGTTATTTCCGCATCTTTTTTAATAGAATGCAGGCGATATATTTTTTCTAAGATAGCCGAAAGCTCTTTTTTTGAAAGAAGACCGGGAGTTCCCCCTCCAAAATAAATGGTTTCTATCAACTCTCCTTTTAAGTAGTCTTTTCTTATTTCTATTTCACTAAGAATAGCCTCAATTAAATGTGTTTTATTTTTTAATGAGGTGGAAAAATGAAAGTCACAATAATGACATGCTTTTGTGCAAAAAGGAATATGAATATAAATTCCTGCCAAGGCTATTTTTTAAGAACGATTCTAAAAGTTGTTCCTTTTCCGGGCTCGGAATGTTTTACAAATATTTTTCCCTCATGGTAGTTTTCAATGATTCTTTTTGCAAGCGATAGCCCTAGCCCCCAGCCTCTGTCTTTAGTAGTAAAGCCCGGCTCAAAAACCGTTTTAATTTTGTTTTGATGAATTCCTTTTCCGGTATCAGTAACATCAACATATACATATTGAATCTGATCTACAAAGTTTATGGTAATTTTTCCCTTGCCTTCCATGGCATCAACGGCATTTTTTATAAGGTTTTCTAAAACCCACCCAAATAAAGAAGTGTTTAAGCCTACTCTCAACTCATCTTTTGGCGGCACCACTTCAAACTCTACATTATTAGAAACTCTTGATTTTAAATAGTTGACAGAGTCATTCACCGCAGCATAAATGTCTTCAGGTTTAAGATTGGGAATAGAGCCGATTTTTGAAAAACGCTCCGTAATCGTTTCAAGCCTGTTTAGGTCTTTTCCTATTTCAACAATTATTTTTTTGTCAAGATTTATGTCTTTTGTTGCAAGGTATTCTTTCCAGGCAATTAAAGAAGAAAGAGGCGTTCCAAGCTGATGGGCAGTTTCTTTTGCCATACCAACCCAAACCTGATTTTGTTCAGCATTTCGAGAAGTGCTAAATAAATAATAGGAGATTAACAAAAACAGAGCAATTACAGCAAACTGTATGTATGGGAAATACTTTAACCGGGTTAAAATAACCGAGTTTTTGTAAAAAATTTGATGTTGGTGTTCATTATTTAAATCAACTAAAATAGGCTCGTTTTCTAACTTCATTTCTTCCAGTATAACCGGAAGTTTGGAGGTGTCTTTTGGTTGAATATTTCCATATTCTAAAATGTTTGAACCACTGCTGTCAGTAAAAATAACCGGCACAGAGGCAGAGTTAATAACCACTTCCGAAATAAAAGAAGAGATTAAGTTTTCAATTACATTTTTTAAATCAGAAAAGATTTTTGAGTCGTTATAATAAAGGCGCTGTTTTTTTCCTCCAAAGGTCTCAATTTCAATGGGAGGATACTTTTCTTTCATTTGATTTAGTAGAGAACGAAGCAGGCTGGTGTCTTTTTCTTGTTCGGGAGTAAGCATTAAGTTTCTATGGGTGAATATCTTTTCTCCTTCTCCTACAGCAATTACAGGGATGGTGGTGTTGCTTGAGATTAATTCAATGTAAAAATTTCGGTCTTCATCGTCATTGGTATAGGCAATTCTACGTGTAGCTTTAGCCCAAATTTCAATGCGCTTTCTTTCTTCAATGGTAATGTCTCCAAATAAGCTATTGGTATAATTTACTAATTCTGCTTTGCTTTTTATGGCCTCTGCCCAAAGCTTTACTTTTTGCTTTTCTTCTTGAGATATTTGGTCAACAATATAGTTAGAGTACCAAATAGAAAGCGATACAATAACCAATGCTATCAAAGAAAGAATAAGCTTCCACCGCTGCTTTCGCGAATAAATATTCAAGTAAACTAAGTTTAGAAAATGTTTAAAAACGTAGAAATAAAGCTATAGGCGGATTTTTTGGAATCCCAAAGGTAAACATTTTTCAAGAAAATAAAAGACCAAGCTTAGGGATGAAAATAAATAACCCAATTATTAGAGAAAAGAAGGATATAATTAAAGTGGCGGCAGCAGCCATATCTTTTGTTTTTTTTATTCCTAGGGAGTAATTAGGATGTGTAGTATCAGCAAGCTCCTCAATGGCGGAATTAAACAATTCAGCAGCTATAACGCCTATTATACAAAGTAAAACGATAAACCATTCTATAAGACTAATTTTGAAAAAGACACAAAAGAATATAGCAAGAGCAGCAAATAAAGAAATAGTTTTAAAATTGGGCTGCCGAAAGGCATATTTTATTCCATTAAAGGCGTATAAAAAGCTCTTGTATCTCTGATGTAAAAGTCTTTTCATAAAAGAAAAACGGAAAATAAAAGAAGTATTGCTTTAGGAATGTTAAAATATCTTAAGCCTAAAGATGCTACTTCATATAGTTTCCTAAAAAGAAAGTAAGATAGCCGCTTGTGTCTCGTTTTTTATACATTTCACCAAAGTTAGAAATGTTTATTATAAAGGCATTGTAGCCCTTTTGATTTAATTTTGCCAGATGGTCTTTGTTTTCTAAAAAAGCCTTAAAATAGGTTATGGCGGCACTCTCATTTTCTAGCCCCTTTATTGTTAGCAAGTCAAACTCAGCATCATAACCAATGGTTTCTACACTGTATTTTTTTCCTGAAAAATAGGCGTTGTTAAAATTAGCAACGTATGCTTTATACATCTGCATTTGTTTATCAGAGTTGGCAACCATCATAACAAAATAATGCTGTTCCGTTTCATTTTTTTGATAAACAGGCCCGTTGTTATTTTCGTTTGTAGGCGCATTCATTATCTTATTTAATATTTCCTTTGCCTTTGCTTCTTCTTCTGTGTTTGGGTGAAGTTCAATAACAGACTCTAAAGCCATTTTAAAAGTATCAACCGTGTTTGAGTGACCAATAGAAAGTGCTTTTAAGAAGTCATATTTTGAGGCAATGTGATTTTCCGGAAAAATTGACTTAGCTTTTTCACAACGAGCAATTACAATGTCGTATTTTTTATTTTGATAATACTCATAAGCTTGGGCATAATAGTTTTCTACCCTCTTTTTGTTTTCCCGAACAACTTTTGCGGAAGTCGGGTCTAAAATTATTTCAGCATATTCCGAATCAGGATAATTGTCCACAATAATTTTACGATATTTTGCAGTTCTTTTATCATCATCAATCTCAAGAGCAAGACGGTAAAGCTGATAGTATGAAGGCAACAATAACTCTCCTTCCGGAAAACGAGAAACTAACTTTTCAAATGTTTCAATAGCTGCTCGATAATCTTGTATGTTTTCTCTAAAAATGCTTCCTACATTAAACATTGCCTCCTCAATACTTTTGTTTGAAGCAATAAGAGAGCTGTCATCGAGCGGCAAGTCTTTAAGATAATATTCTTCTGAAAGTCTGTCTTCGTCAAAGTCAATTTTAGGACCATCTTCGTTACTGCTGGTATCATTTTGAAGAGTTGTAGCATTATTTTTATTGCTTCTTCTCCAGTCATCTTCAAGCGGCCTTTTTCCCCAAACCCTTTGAAAGCTAGATACACCTAGCGCCATGGTAGAAGGATTGTAGAAATACCACTTTCCTGAGGTAGCGGTTGCTGCATTAAAAGGGTTCTTGTTGTTGTCATTAGCAAAAAAATTGTTGTTAGACCCGCTATTGTCCTGTTCTAGTTCTTTTATTTTCCTCTCTTTTTCGGCTTTTGCATCATCTATTAATTGGCCAATTACCTTCCTTCTCTTTTTTTCATCAAAAACAATCAACTGGAGGCTATCTTCTCTGGCTATAATGTCCATGTTTTTAATAAGGTCAGTCAAGTAGTCCTTTCGACTCATTACCTCATCATAAAACTCGTAGTTTTTTGGCACAACAGCAGCAGTACTATCATAAAACATGTGAGCGTTTCTATATTCCGGTTTGTTATAGTAATATTTTGCTAATCGTAAGTAAGACTGAGTTTTTTGCTTAATATTACTGGTGCTGGAAGCCGCAGATTTTCTTAGATATTCGATTCCCAAAGGCTCATCACCCTCTCTAAAAGCTAATTCAGCTAAAGCAAAATAAATTTGATCACGATACTCTTTATTTTTTTTATCCCTTAAGAGTTTATTCATTTCTTTCTTAACCACCGAAACGTCTTTTGACTTAAAGTCATAAGCTCTAGCTCTGGCAATTTTGGCTTGAAACTCCATTTCATAACCGGGACGCATTTTTATTACTTCAGAGTAGGCACGAGTCGCCTTTTTATACTCAAACTTTTGATGATATAGCTGTGCTAAAACATAAGTAAAACGAGCTCTTTTCTTTTTTTCTTTGGTTCTTGTAACCGCTTTTTCAAGCATTTCAATTGCTCTGTCGAAATTTTTCTTTTTAATTTCATAGTCCGCTAAAACAGCATACATTTCAGCTTTTACCTTATCACTTTCAGGGTTTTCTTCCTCCAGTTTTTTCATCCAGTAATCTACTTTTCCTAAGTCTTTTTCTTCCATGGAGGTTCTGGCAGACCATATTAAACCCTGAACTCTGGTATCCCGATCTTTGAAGCTTCTGAATAAATAGTCAAAATTTTCTTTAGCGTTGAAGTATTCTTTTTTATAAAAATAAGCCTTACCAATAAGCAAGTAACAATCATCTATCCAATTGTTTCTTTCTTGCCTTTTAATTCTCATGGAGTGCTTTTTAATGGCTGTTGAGCTTTTTTCTATTGCCACATCCATTTCCGGAAAAATACTTCGGGCAGAGCTTTCATCGCCATAAACAAATAAAGGAAGCAACTCAGAATAGTCGTCTTTTTGTGACGATTCAACCTTTGTTACTGCTGCATTAAATATTTCACGAGCATTATAGTAATAGTTATAGTGTGTAGTAGTGCGATGAAAAAACCTATTTAATGCCTTGTCTTTATTGGTTGAACAACCAAAGAGAACGAATAGAAATAATATGCAAAAAAGGCGCTTCAAAATATGCGTTAGTTAAACAAAATATCTTTAAAAATATTGCACAAAGGCGTAAAGATAGTCATTTGAAATATGTTTTTATGGAAAGAAAAAAGTTTAACATCTCAACAAACGAACTTAAAATTTACAATCATGAAACGCACTATTTTTATCCTATTAGTTTTTTTAAATGCTTCACTTTTTGGGGCGGAAAAAAATGTAAAATCTACCATTAATGAAGTTGTTGTTTTTTTAAACGGAGCGCAAGTCACAAGGGTAGCCAATTATACCATTCCTTCCGGAACGCATGAATTAATATTTAAAGATGTAACCCCTCTCTTAAAAAAGGAAAGTATTCAAGTTACCGGTGAAGGCAACTTCACCATTCTTTCGGTCAATCACCAAATTAGTTATGATAAGCAAGAACCACCAAAAGAGGAGGTGGCTAAGCTTGAACGGCAAAAGAGGGAAATGGAAGAAAAAATAGAAGACCTTAATCTGAGGCTTAGTGTGTTAAATGAAGAAGAAGCACTCATCTCTAATTTAAAACAAATTAACCCCAATCAAAAAGACTTTAATATTGCTTTAGTGAAAGAGGCTAGGCTTTTAATACACGCACAAATGAACGAGATTCGTTCAGAAAAAAAGAAAGTAAGCAAAGAGGTTTCAGCGATTACGGAAGATTTAAACCTTGTAAAACAAAAGCTTAGTGCATTATCAATAAAAAAGTCTACTGCAAGCAGCGATATTGTTGTAAAGGTAAGTGCAAAAAGTACTGTAAACTCCTCATTTAAAGTGTCTTACTATGTAAATAGCGTAAGGTGGTTCCCTAGCTATGATTTACGAGTAAAAAACGTTGAAAGCCCTATGATGGTTGATTATAAGGCAAATATTTCACAACAAACAGGAGAAGACTGGGACGGAATAAACCTTACGCTAAGCACCAACGATCCTAATGAAGGCTCTCAAAAACCAAAACTAAATGCCTGGAGACTGTATTTAAACCAAAACACCGTTCAGCGCCCTCAGGTTAGTAATAACACACGATATACAGGAACTCAATATGGAAGCGTAACGGGAATGGTAACGGATGAATATGGCGAGCCCCTGCCTTTTGCAAATGTTTTAATTGTGGGAACAACGGTAGGCACAACTACAGACTTTGAAGGAAAATTCACATTGAAACTTCCCCCTAATGCTTCCTCAGTTCAGGTAAATTATATTGGATATAAAAGCGTTACTTATCCAATTAATGGAAATTTTCTTAATCTAGTTTTGGAAGAAAATCAAGTTGAGCTGGAGGCATTTGAGGTGGCAAATTTTTCAATTAAAAACGACAAAAGAGCAGAAAGAAAATATGAAGCAAATGCCCCATCATCAACCATACAATCTTACGATATAGTTTCAGAAAAATCAAAAGGACGTCAGAAAAAGTATTCTCCAACCAAAAGCATTCCTGTACAAGTTTCCAAAACAGAAAATGTAGTGAGTGTTGAATTTAAACTGGACGAAAAATACAGCATTCCTTCTGATGCAAAATCATATACGGTAAATATTGAAGAAATAAATGTGCCAGCATATTATCAATATTATACAGCTCCGAAACAGGATAAAGGAGTTTTCTTAACGGCACTTTTAACCAATTGGGATGAATACAACTTTTTAGAAGGTCAGGCAAATGTTTTTTTTGAAGGAACTTATATCGGAACAAACCTGCTAGATGTTCGTTTTGCCTCCGACACTTTAGATGTTTCTTTAGGAAGAGATAAAAGCATTGTTGTAGAAAGAAAAACGCTAAAAGAATTTAAGAAAAAAGAGTTTATAGGCAACGAAGCCATAGATGTCCGCAAGTATGAAATCTTGGTAAAGAATAATAAAAAGCAACAAATTAACTTAATGATAGAAGATCAGTTTCCGGTTTCTTCTGACCAAAGAATAGAAGTAAAGCAGGAAGAAAAATCTGGCGGAAAGGTGGATGAAAATACAGGAATTATTACCTGGGTTTTAAAAACCAATGCAGGTAAATCTGATAAAGTTGACTTCAAATATTCGGTAAAATATCCAAAAGGAAACATGGTTTATTTAGACTAAAACATAAAATTGTTTCACGGGAAACCAAAATTATCTTGAGTAAAAGTTGAGGTAAAAAGCCGCAAAAGTTTCACGTGAAACTTTACAAAAAAGAAAAAACTATCTTCCTAAATGAACCATTAAAATAGAAACATCGGAAGGAGAAACTCCGGAAATTCTGGAGGCTTGCCCAAGAGTTGTTGGTTTAATTTGAGAAAGCTTTTCGGCCGACTCTGCTGATATGGATAGTTTAGTGTAATCAAAATTAGCAGGAATTTTTACGTTTTCCAGCCGGTTTAATTTATCCGCTGTTTCTTTTTCACGCTCTATATATCCTTCGTATTTAATTAAAATTTCTGCTTCTTCTTTGCTTTCTTCATCCATGCTTTTTAAAGTTTCCGAAAGCAGTTCGGTGTGATTGAAATTATTAATATTAACGTGTGGGCGAGACAATACTTGAGCAGCTTTAATTTTTTGCTTGATAGGAGATGAACCAATTTCTTCTAAAACAGGATTCATTTCTTCAGGAGAAACACTTTCTGATTTAAACAAGGCAATTACTTCTTCCGTCCATTTTTGTTTTTGTTCAACCCTTTTCATTCTTTCGTCAGAAGCCAAACCAAGTTGATGTGAAATAGGAGTTAAACGAATGTCTGCATTATCTTGTCGTAATAAAATACGATACTCTGCGCGAGAGGTAAACATACGGTAAGGCTCTTTCGTTCCTTTTGTAATTAAGTCATCAATTAATACACCAATGTATGCCTCATCTCTTTTTAAGGTAAACGCTTCTTTTTCTTGCGCAACCTGATGGGCGTTTATTCCCGCCATTAATCCTTGGCAAGCAGCTTCTTCATATCCTGTTGTGCCGTTAATTTGTCCGGCAAAAAATAAACCTGAAATCAATTTGGTTTCTAACGTATGTTTTAGTTGAGTAGGGGGGAAATAATCATATTCTATAGCATAACCGGGACGAAACATTTTACAGTTTTCAAAACCCGGAATTTGTTGTAAAGCTTTATACTGAACTTCCTCAGGCAAAGAAGTAGAAAATCCGTTGACGTAAATTTCTACGGTATCCCAACCTTCAGGTTCTACAAAAAGCTGATGTCTTTCCCTTTCTGAAAAACGAACAATTTTATCTTCAATAGACGGACAATATCTTGGCCCTAAGCCCTGAATTCTGCCTGTAAACATAGGCGATTTTTCAAAACCTTCTTGAAGGAGTTCATGAACTGTTGGATTAGTATAAGTAATATGGCAACTATGCTGATGCTTAAGCGGAGAAGTAATATTGCTAAACGAAAACTTAGAAGGATTTTCATCTCCTTTTTGTTCTTCCATCTTGCTGTAATTCAGGCTTCTACCGTCAATTCTTGGAGGTGTTCCGGTTTTCATTCTGCCATGGTCGAACCCTAGTTTAATTAACTGTTCAGTTATGCCTGTTGCGGCTCTTTCTCCTGCTCTTCCTCCACCAAAATTCTTTTCTCCAATATGAATTAAACCGTTTAAAAAAGTGCCGTTAGTTAGCACTACTGCTTTGCATTTAAACTCAACGCCTAGCTGGGTTTTTACGCCAACAATTTTATTCTCTTCAATGATTAACTCATTTACCATGTCTTGCCAAAAATCTACATTGGGCGTTTGCTCTAGCATGATGCGCCATTCTTTGGCAAATAAATTTCTGTCGTTTTGTGTTCTGGGGCTCCACATGGCAGGGCCTTTGGAGCGGTTGAGCATACGAAACTGTATAGCAGATTTATCGCTTACAATACCTGAATATCCGCCTAAAGCATCTATTTCACGAACAATTTGACCTTTGGCAACACCGCCCATGGCCGGATTACAGCTCATTTGAGCAATAACACCCATGTTCATGGTAACAAGTAATGTTTTGGAGCCTAGGTTGGCCGCAGCAGCAGCAGCCTCACAGCCGGCATGGCCTCCGCCAACAACAATTATGTCGTATTCTTTGTACAAGCAATAAATTTTGGACGGCAAAGATACGATTTGTTCATGAGAGGAAAACAAAACCTCTTAAACCACTATTTTGCGAAGCAAAAAAGAAATAATGTTGTGTTTTGTGCCGCAGACAATTATTCCTTAACGGTTTTGCTAAAACCAGTTTAAATTGGTTTTAGGTTTTGTTAGTAATCGGTTCATTTCACAATCAATTTTGTCTTTTTTCTAAACCTCTTGTATACAGGGTGGATTAAAATATTGTCATTCCCTTTAATAACTAAGATAGAGTCAAAATATACTTGCCTGATGGAGTCGTTTAATGAATTTTTGGCTGAGGCCCAGTATCCTAATTCATGTGCAGAGCAAATTATATAATCAGTATTTTTGGGAACGATTAGACTATCCATCTCATAACCCTTTCCATAAATCATCACGCCACATTGAATTTCGCCTGTAGTATTTATTACGGTGATATCAGAATTGGATTTGTTCTTCACAACTGTTATTGCTCTGTAGTAATGATCACAACTAGCTGAAGCTAATGCAATCAATATTAAGACTAAAATATTTCTGTACATTTCAAATGATTACTAACTATTAGCTAAACGGCATATGCCACATAACCGGTATAATTAGGTATAAAAAAATACTTTTTTGTTGAGAAAGCTATTTTAACTCCTTACTCAACAAAGCCACAAAAGCGTCTTCTTTGGCGCGCATTACTTGTTTTTCGTTAGTGGTTTTGTCTTTATAACCCATAAAGTGTAATACTCCGTGTATCATTACCCGGTACAGCTCTTTTATAAACTCTTGGTTGTAGGTTTTGGCGTTGTCTTTTACACGGTCTATACTAATAAAAATGTCGCCTGAAATGAGTTGTTTTTCGGTATAGTCAAACGAAATAATATCGGTATAGTAATCGTGCTTGAGGTGTTGTTGGTTAATGGAAAGCAAATAGTCGTCAGAGCAAAAAATATAGTTTAAATCTTTAATGGAAAAGCCTTCTTTTTTAGCGGAATCAATCAACCATCTTTTGATAATGGTTTTTTGTTTTAAGGAGTAAGGATTGTCTTGGTTATAAAAATTGATGGTGGCCGACATTATACCGCAACCATTAAATTGAATTTAAGGTCTACTCTTTTGCCGTTGTTTTGAAAGTCTACTCCGTCAGCTAAATTTTTCATTAAGAAAACTCCTCTGCCGCTTGGGTTTTCAATGTTTTCTGGCGCAGTTGGGTCGGGAAGGTTTTCAAAATCAAAGCCGTCTCCTTCATCTTCAATACTAAACGTTAGATTGTCTTGCTCTTTTTTGAACTGAATATTTACAGTTTTATCAGGATTATTTTTATTTCCGTGTTGAATGGCATTATTTACTGCTTCGGTAACGGCAATTAAAAGGTTTCCAAAAGCATCTTCTTCCAACTGAAGATCTCGGCAAATATTTTCTATTAATGCCTCTACCTTGTGAAGGTTTTCTATTTTAGATTCTATCTTTAAATCAATTGCTACCACTAGTGTTTTGAATAGTTTTAAAGTACCCTGACACCTTTTCTTTGTAAAACGTAGAAAAGGATGGGGGTAGAGTTTTAAGTAATTCGATTTCCTTGTTTTTGATGCTATTATACTCAAAAAATTCGGAAGGGTTACGATATTCCTCATTTTTTGCTTCTCGCGATTCTCTTTTGTCGTCAAATTCTCTTTCGCGCATGGCTTTTTCAGACTCTAACAAGCGAGTTAAAATTTCTTCTTGTCGCTGCATGGTCTGCCTGGTAAGATTTTTATTAACCAAGTCGGTTTCGGTTTCTTCCATCATTTTAGAAATTTCGTTTAGCTTGTTTCCGGCTTTTTTTCCATCCACACCACCTTCTGATTCCATTTGTTTTTGAAGCTCTTGTAGTTTTTGACGAAGCGCTCCTTGGGTGGCTGCCATTTTTGCTATTTCTTTGCTCATGCCAAAACCACCGGTTTTTCCACCATCATTTTTCTGTCCCGGTTTTTCTCCTTTTTCCAAAGCGTCCTTCATTTCCTGCATTTGCTTATTTAGCTGCTCTTGTAGCTTTTTCATATTACCAATAGCTGCACTATTGCCCGGTTTTTGTCCTGGATTAGAGCCCGGATTTTTACAGCTTCCGGAGTTTTGTTGGGCGGCCATTTGCTTTTGCATTTGCTGAACGGCTTCGTCTAACAAAAGCGCTAAATTATTAATGGAGGTCATGGCTAATTGCTGACGAGAAGTTGCTACACCCGTGTTTCTGTTTGCCATTTGTTCAACGGCTTTGTCCATATTATTGTTAATGGCATTGATTTCTTTGTTAACAATAGATTGTAGTTGAACTACTCGTTTGCTTAGTTCAAATAAAGAATCCTGAATTACTTTCGATGCGTCTTTAAGTTGTTTTTGTTTTTGGGTAAGAGTCAAATAATTGGGGTCGGTAAAGTTGGTTGCTTTTACCTTTTCCATTAACTCTTCTTGGTCAAAAGATAAACGCAATAAGTTTTCTAAAATTTGGCGAAGGTTTTCCATGTCTTCTCCGGTTTGTTGAGATGACATTTGACCTTGCATTTGAGAGAGTTTGTCAGATAGCGATTTCATGTCATCGGAAGCTTGCTTTTGCATTTCGGAGGCTTTGCTGTTTTTTCCTTTGGAAATTTCTTCCTTTCCCTGCCCCATGTTTTCGTCTATCTTCTTTTGTTCATCAGAGGTGTTGGGCATTTCATTTGGTTTTTCCAGCTCCTGATTTTTTTCATCTAACTCTTTAAAGTCTTCCTGAATTTTGTCAAACTCTTTATTCAACTCCTCCTGTTTTTTTTCTAGTTCTTCTTTTGACAGCTCCTTATTTTTCGTTTGTTCAGAAAGTTTTTCTTGTTTTTCCGCTAAATCATCCAGCTTATTTTTTAGCTCATCAATTTTTTGTTCAACCTCAAGTTGCTTAAACAGCTCAAGTGTTCTGTCCAACTCTTTTTCTAAATCTTCATTTTTCAACTCCATTTGCTCCAATTGTTGTTGAAGCTGATTTTTGTCCATCCTCTCCATTAGCTTTTCCATTTCCTCAAACATTTTTTTGAGGTCTTCGTTCATCAACTCATCAAAAATCTTTTGCAATTGTTCTTGCTTTTCTAGAATCCTTTCGTCTATCTGTCGGTATTCTTCGTTTTGTTGATTATTTTGTTGGTTTTGCTGATTGATTTGCTCTAATTCTTTTTGAAGCTCCTTTTGTTGCTCTAACAACTCGTCAAACTTTTTCTTTTCTTCCCAACCCAAATTCTTTTTCTCGAGCATTTTTTTATTTAAATCTTCTAAGCCTTTTTTAATGTTTTTGGCGGAGTTAATACTCTGCTGCAAGTCGTTTTTAATTTCTTCGTTATTCTTTTTAGTTTGCTCGCTTAGTTCATTTAAAGTAGGCGCTTTAAACACCATTTTAGAAGACCTGCTGGACTTTCTTCCGTTTATCCCGTCATTATCCCAAACTTCAAAATAATACTCTATTTCGTCTCCTGACTCAATATTAAGCGGAGCAAGGTTCCAGAAGTGGAAAAACTGGTCTTGATTAGAATTAATATTAAATCCAATTTTTTCGGAATGAAAAGTTTTGTCTTCTTCTTTATTTAAAAAACGATAGTTAAAAGTAAGTTGAGTAAGCCCATAGTCATCTTTGATATAGCCCTTAAAATAAACTCTTTTGGAGGACACTGAATCTGTTCTTTGCTCCAACTCAATGCTCGGATAAAGATCAGGAACAACATCTATAAAATAACGAAGCGTATCTTTTGAGGTAATGAATTTATTTTTGCCGGAGACAGCATAAGGAGTGCTTTTATAAAATTGTTTTTTGTATTGAAAATTGGTTTCGGAAACTCTTTCTGCTTCCAAAGAGGTGTCTGAGATAGCTAAATTAAGTTGTTCAACGTCCTGAGTTTGAAAATTCCATTTTACCACAGTTCCTTGAGGAATCTGTATATCTCCTGCATTTGAAAGTTGCTGATTAGAGCGCTTTAAATACTTTGGATAAACCAACTCAACATCAAAGCCCTGAAGGCTTGGGTTGGGTAGGACAGAAATTTCACAAGGAGCAGAATAAAATCCGTCAGCGAAAAACCGAAAAGTGGTGTTTTCTTGAATATTGTTAAAAGTAAACTCGTGCGAAAATTTATCTAGCTTATCTAGCTTAAATAGTTGTCCGCTAATTTCTACATAAACTTGTTGTGGGATTTCATTTCCTGAAAGCTTTGTGCTAACCGAAAAATCTTCATTTTTTATTGCTTGTAAGTTAGCCGAAGTGAGCTCAAATTTAAAAGGAGCCGGTTTTTCAAAGTAAGTGCCGTAATTTATTAGTCTTTCAGAAGAGTCGGTAAGAATATTGATTTTGTAAAGAGCGATTATCAAAAACAGAAATAAGGGGATGGCAGCATATTTCAAGTACTTAATATTTTCACGAATATCAATGGCAGAGCCAAAAGGAATGGGTCTTAACTCAGTGGTTTTTTGCTCTATGCTTGCCAGCAGTAGCTCAGCTTGTGGCTGATTACCTGCCTGCTCTTTTAATTGAAGAATATTTATGAGTTTATCTTTTACATTGCTAAAATGATTACCAATTACCTTTGCGGCTTCTTGGTGAGAAATAACGTCTCCCATTTTATTTAACTTCATTAACGGAAGTGCAACGTATTTTGATAAAAAGAAAAGTGTTACCCCAACGAACCCGAAAAACAAACCACCCCTAACTAAAGAACTAAAATTTCCGTAATACTCTAAAACGGTGGCTAAAATAAAATAAGAACCAATGGCAGAAACACTTAATAGAGCGCCTTTTATTAATTGATTTTTATAATACTTCCTGATGAAAGCATCAATTTTTTGGAGGATAATATGGTAAGCGTTATTTCTCACTGTATTTAGTAACGGTAAAGTTCGGAAAAAGTTTTTCAATAAGATGTTAAAAAATCAAAACTTCACAGATTTCTTAATCTGGCAAAAACACCAAGCGGTAATTTTACCCCTGACGAAGCTTGCAGGAAGAGCTCCCCAATTTCTTTTTCTTGCGATGAAAGAGGCTCTATAAAGTTTTCTAATATCATAGAAGAAAAGCCAAGAGAGTAAGTGTTTAAGACCAAAAAGTGCTGTTCTTCTAACATAGCAAAAACATGTTTAAGCATCTCATTAATGTCTCTTTCTAGTTTCCAGTTTTCACCTTTTGGCCCATGACCAAATGCCGGAGGATCCAATATTATTCCATGAAACTTTTTTCCATTTCTAGCAGCTCGTTGACAAAACTTCATGGCATCATCCACAATCCAACGAATATTTTCTAAACTAGATAATTCCATGTTTTGATTAGCCCAAGTTACTACTTGCTTAATGCTATCAAGATGCGTAACATCTGCCCCTGCTCTTTTTGCCGCTATTGAAGCACCGCCCGTATAAGCAAAGAGATTCAAAACCTTTGGTTCTTCAACGGTTTTTTTTAACTCAAAAACACTATCCGCTATAAAGTCCCAATTGGCTGCTTGTTCAGGAAAAATGCCGACATGTTTAAAAGAAGTAAGTCCAAGCCTAAACTTTAAATTAAGCGGATGATAATCAATATTCCACTGTTCGGGACTACCTTTTTTTAAGCAATCCCACTTTCCTTTAGAACTAGAAAGACCGACAAACTTATAATTTGCTTTTTGGAACCACTCTTTTTCTGAAAGCCTTCTATCCCAAACTGCTTGGGGTTCAGGGCGGATGGTAATTACCTCACCAAACCGCTCCAGCTTTTCTTCGTTGCCACAATCAATCAACTCGTAATCTTTCCATTGAGTAGGAGTAAGCAAGGTAATATTCATGGCGCAAAGTTAATATTGTAAAGTTATTTTTATATTTAGCCTTTAAAATCTTAAAGTATGAAATATCTATCTATAACTTTTGTAGCCCTTGCAATGCTTTCTTTATCATGTAAAAAAGATGAGTGTGTAGAAAAAAAGAATATTCAAGAAAATTGTGTTTGTTACCAAATAGCAGAACCTGTTTGTGGATGTAACGGACAACAATATACTAATGCTTGCTATGCAGAATGCGATGGAGTATTAACTTATACAGAAGGACCTTGCGGACAGTAAAAGAGGCATAACAAAAAAGACAATGACCCTGACCAATGTCAGGGTTTTTTATTTTATATGGGTGCTTTTATTTGTAATTTTGCAGAAATTTATTGTGTATGTATATTGAACAACTTTATACCGGCTGTCTTGCAGAGGCTGCATATTATATAGAATCGGAAGGAGAGGCTGCCATTATTGACCCGCTTAGAGAAACAGAGCCCTACATCCAAAAAGCAGCAGCAAGAAACACAAAAATCAAATATATTTTTGAAACTCATTTTCATGCAGATTTTGTCTCAGGTCATCTAGATTTAGCGAAAAAAACAGGCGCAAAAATTGTTTTTGGACCAAACGCCCAGACTTCTTATGATGCTTACTCAGCGAAAGACGGAGAAATTTTTGAAATAGGAAAAATCAAAATAAAAGTGCTTCATACTCCCGGACACACCCTTGAGTCAAGTACTTTTTTGTTAATAGATGAAAATGGAAAAAATCACTGTATATTTACCGGAGACACCTTATTTATTGGTGATGTTGGTCGGCCTGACTTGGCTATTGGAAATGGATTAACCCAAGAAGATTTAGCAGGAATGTTATATGATTCTTTGAGAAGCAAAATAATGCCATTAGAAGACGATGTAATAGTTTATCCCGCACATGGTGCCGGCTCTGCCTGCGGGAAAAAAATGAGTGATGAAACCTTTGCTACACTTGGTCAGCAAAAGGAAACAAATTATGCTCTTCAAAATATAAGTAGAGAAGAGTTTATTAAAGAGCTGACTACCGGAATTATGCCTGCTCCTCAATATTTTGCAAAAAATGCGATGTTAAATAAAGGTGGATACGAAAGCATAGACAGTGCTATGCAAAAAGGAACTAAAGCGCTGTCAGCCGAAGAAGTTGAACAACATCAAAAAGCTGGAGCATTAGTTCTTGACACACGTCACCAAAAGGATTTTTGTGCAGGACATATTCCAAATGCTTGGTTTATTGGTTTAGGAGGGCAATTTGCTGTTTGGGCAGGAACACTTATAGAAAACTTAAATCAACCAATAATAATTATTGCAGATGAAGGAAAAGAGGAGGAAGCAGTTTTACGATTGGCTAGAGTCGGTTACGACAACTGCATTGGCTATTTAGCAGGAGGGCTAGAAGCATGGAAAAGCGTAGGAAAAGAAGTGACTAAGCTAGACTCTGTTGAAGCTTCTAAACTTACCGGAAAAGAAAATATTATTGATGCGAGAAAACCTAGCGAATATGAGGAGGGTCATGTGAAAGGGGCCGTTTCTTATCCACTAGATTTTATAAATAGCCATTTAAATCAATTAAATAAAGAAGAGACGTATCATATTCATTGTCGTTCCGGGTATCGTTCCGTAATAGCGTGTTCTATACTACAGGCTAACGGATATAAGAAATTAGTTGATGTTGCAGGTGGTTATTTGGCAATTGAAAAGACCGGTTTACCATTAGAAAAGGCACACTTAGTTTAGACAGCCTTTTTCTTTTAACACTATTTTAACACGAAGAATGATATTGTAGTCATTAGTCTTATGCTATCTTTGTGCCCCAAATGGTGAAGACCTTAATAAAATATTCGCTTTGTTTCCTTTTCATATTTGCTTGTGGAATTAGCGCCACAACATATATACATAGACAAACAGAACAGGACATTTATAGTATTGGAATTCAGGATTTACAACAGATTAGTTCGAGTACTATTCAAAAAAGTGATAATAGTTTAGCCGAAGACTCTTTTTATGGTAAAGAAAGAGATCAATACATATTCGACCTTCTATTTTTTGAAAGCGAAGAAGAAAATAATAAGAAAACATCCTATAAAAAATACCTTGTTGGCAATAAGTACATCACAAAGATTTTTAATGTACTTAACCCAGAGTCTTGTTTTCTTTTTGAGGAAAGGACTCCCTCATTTTATAAAAGCACAAGTCTTTCTACCAAAGCTTGGTGTGTTCTGCTCCAGACATTTAAAATATGATAATTAGCGAGAGGCAAACCTAGCTTCTCTCTCCCCAATTTCCCTATGCCATTACTCCTATGGGATAAATGGGCATAAATAACATTCACAAAATTTTAAGAAAAATTAAAAAGTAAACAATATTGTTTATGAAAAAAATTGCAACGATTATTGGTTTAATGGCCATTTTGCTTCATACAGGCTGCGAGTCAGGAAAGGAAGAAGAAAAAGAAGAGTCAAAGTTTTTAGTAACAAGCCCTTTAGAAAAGGACACTTGCATTACGAAAGAGTATGTATGCCAAATACACTCCATACAACATATTGAATTAAGAGTTCTTGAAAAAGGATATTTAGAAAACATTTATGTTGATGAAGGGCAGTTTGTTAAAAAAGGACAAATGATGTTTCAAATCATGCCTTTATTGTATCAGGCAGAACTACAAAAGGCAGAAGCGGAAGCTAGTTTCGCAGAAATTGAGTACCTGAATACAAAATCATTAGCCGATAGCAATATTGTATCAAAAAATGAATTAGCCCTAGCTAAGGCAAAATATGATAAAGCAAAAGCAGAATTGTCTTTAGCGCAAGTTCACCTTGGGTTTACTCAAATTAAAGCTCCTTTTGATGGTATAATGGATCGTTTTCATGTAAGGCTGGGTAGCCTTTTAGATGAGGGAGAGCTGCTAACCAGCCTGTCAGACAACAGTAAAATGTGGGTATACTTTAATGTTCCTGAAGCAGAGTATTTGGACTATAAAACCAAACTAAAGAAAGATAGCTTAATGAAAGTGAGTTTATTAATGGCAAATAATCAGATGTTTGAATATCAAGGAATAGTTGAAACAATAGAAGCTGACTTTAATAACGAAACAGGAAACATTGCCTTTAGAGCAACATTTCCCAATCCTAATAGTCTTTTAAGGCATGGTGAAACCGGGAACATACAAATAAAAACACCTCTTAAAAACGCATTACTAATTCCTCAAAAAGCAACTTTTGAAGTTTTAGAAAAGAAGTATGTTTTTGTTGTAGATGAAAATAACACAATAAGATCCAGACAAATTACTGTTGCAGCAGAAATGCCACATCTTTATGTGGTTGCTAGCGGTTTGTCAACAAATGATAAAATTCTTTTAGAGGGTTTACGAAAAGTTAGAGAAAAAGAAGAAATAGATTATGAATATGTAAAGCCTAGTTCTGCAATGTCGCACTTAGAATTATATGCGGAATAAATATAAACATCTAAAAAGAAAGAACTATGTTTAGTAAGATTATACACAGACCGGTATTAGCAATTGTAATTTCTATTATTATTGTTTTTACAGGAACACTGGCAATCAACCAGCTGCCTACCTCACAGTTTCCGCAAATAGCGCCAACAACGGTAAGTATTTTTATTGCTTATCCTGGCTCAAGTGCTGATGTTTTAGTAAAGTCTACCTTAATTACTCTTGAAAATGCTATAAATGGCGTTCAGGACATGAGGTATATGACAACAGACGCCACAAGTGCCGGAGAAGCAACGATTAGTGTAATTTTTGAGCCAGGAACTGACCCTAACCAAGCTGTTATTAGAGTGAAAACAAGGGTAGATCAAGTTATGCCGCTTCTACCTGAGCTTGTTCAAAGAGAAGGAGTTATTATAACACCGATTCAACCAAGTATGTTGATGTATGTGAATTTATACGGCACAGACAAAAGCATGGACGAAAAATTTCTATATAACTATGCAAATGTTCATATGATTCCTGAGATTAATAGAATTAAAGGAGTAGCCAGAGCACAAATATTAGGTAGCAGAACATATGCAATGCGTATTTGGTTAAACCCAGATAGAATGAGAGCATATAATATTTCTATAGATGAAGTTATGGAAGCTTTGGCTGAACAAAGTATTATAGGTAGACCCGGAAGGATAGGGCAAAGCTCTGGAATATCAGCACAATCTTTAGAATATGTGTTAACTTATAAGGGAAGATTTAATAAACCAGAAGAATATGATGAGATTATTGTAAGGGCAAATTCAGAAGGAGAAAGCATACACTTAAAGGATATTGCTGAAGTTGAGCTTGGTAGCGAGTTTTTTGATATTTATTCCAACTTAGATGGGCATCCCTCAGCTGCTATTGTACTAAAACAAAATTATGGAAGCAATGCGACAGAAGTAATAAAAGAAGTAAAAGAAAAGCTACAAGAAATGGAGGCTATTTTTCCTCCAGGCATTGACTATAAAATAAGCTATGACGTATCTAAGTTTTTAGACGCATCTATAGAGCAAGTACTCCATACTTTAAGAGATGCTTTTATATTGGTGGCTTTGGTAGTGTTTTTATTTTTAGGAGATTGGCGCTCCACATTGATACCGATTCTTGCTGTTCCGGTGTCATTAATAGGAGCTTTTTTTGTAATGCAACTCTTCGGGCTTTCCATTAACCTAATTACTTTATTTGCGCTAGTATTGGCAATAGGAATTGTGGTAGATGATGCGATTGTGGTAGTAGAAGCCGTGCATGCAAAAATGGAGGAGGAACACCTTTCTCCTTATAATGCAGTAAAAAAGGTAATGGGAGAGATTAGTGGGGCGATTATCGCTATTACCCTTGTAATGGTTTCTGTATTTGTTCCGATTGCTTTTATGTCGGGTCCGGTAGGTACATTTTACAGACAATTTTCTATTACCATGGCAAGTTCTATTATTCTTTCAGCACTGGTTGCACTTACTTTAACGCCTGTTCTTTGTGCAATGATTTTGAAAAACAATCATGGAAAACCAAGAAAAAAATCACCTGTCAATAAATTCATTGACTGGTTTAATAGGGGGTTTGAGAAACTTACCGGACGATATGTCGGGCTATTAAAATTAATAGTGAATAGAAGGCTGGTTACTTTTGGGGTGCTTTTACTTTTTGGGTTAGGCATTGTTTTTGAAAACAAAATACTTCCGGCAGGCTTTATTCCGGGAGAAGACCAAGGAACCATATACGCCATTATTCAAACACCTCCGGGAGCTACCTTAGAAAGAACAAATCAAATATCTAGAGAGCTTCAAGAAATATGTGAAGAAATTGAAGGAGTGGAGTCTGTTTCTTCTTTAGCGGGATATGA
Organism: Bacteroidia bacterium; assembly: GCA_030426475.1. Taxonomy (GTDB): domain Bacteria; phylum Bacteroidota; class Bacteroidia; order Flavobacteriales_E; family Vicingaceae; genus CALALS01. Next base: position 25,473 of record JAUHYR010000005.1, on the reverse strand, counting down.
AATTATGACTGAAGGAAGAGGGTCTAATGCAGGAACCTGTTTGATTAACTTAAAAGGTTGGTCTGAACGAGAACATTCCGTTCATGAAATTATGGAGGAATTAGAGGGAAAGTCTAAGAACCTTGGAGCAATTGTAGAGTTTTTTGAACCGCCTGCTGTTCCCGGGTTTGGTTCTTCCGGAGGTTTTTCTTTACGTTTATTAGACAAAACAACATCAACCGACTACCAAGAGTTTGATAAAATAAATAAAAGCTTCATGGATGCTTTAAGCAGTCGCAAAGAGCTAACAGGCTTGTTTACTTTTTTTGCAGCGAACTACCCTCAATATGAGCTAGAAATAGACAACAAAATAGCAATGCAAAAAGGAGTTTCGATAGGAGAAGCAATGGAGAACCTAAACATCTTAATAGGGAGTACTTATGAGCAAGGTTTTATCAGGTTTGGTAGGTTTTTTAAGGTTTATGTTCAATCTGCTCCTGAGTTTAGAAGGCTCCCGAGTGATGTTCTTAACCTATTTGTCAGAAATGACCATGGAGAAATGGTGCCTTATTCATCTTTTATGAAAATGCGAAAAACACAAGGACCTAATGAGATTACCCGATTTAACATGTATAATTCAGCATCTATAAGGGGGCTTCCGGCAAAAGGCTATACTTCGGCAGATGCAATTAAAGCCATACAAGAAGTTGCTAATGAGAAACTACCTAAAGGATACGATATTGCCTGGGAGGGGCTTTCTTATGATGAATCCCGAAGAGGAAACGAGTCGCTTTATATTTTTATCATAGTATTGATATTTGTGTATCTAGTATTGGCGGCTCAATACGAGAGTTTTTTATTACCTCTGGCTGTAATTTTTTCTCTGCCTGTTGGGGTTTTTGGCTCATTTATGCTACTTAAACTTATGGGATTGGCAAATGATGTATATGCTCAGGTAGGACTTATTATGTTGGTAGGTTTATTGGGAAAAAATGCTGTTTTAATTGTGGAATTTGCTGTTCAAAAACGCAGACAAGGAACCCCTGTATTTGAAGCAGCAATAGAGGGAGCGAAAGTAAGGTTCAGACCAATACTTATGACTTCATTTGCTTTTGTTGCGGGCTTAATACCTCTTGTTCTTGCATCGGGAGCAGGGGCTATAGGAAATAAAACAATAGGAGGCTCGGCAATGGGAGGAATGTTGCTCGGAACAATTTTCGGAGTAATAATTATTCCTGGCTTATACTTCATATTTGCCAAGCTAGCAGAAGGCCATCAACTTATAAGAGATGAGGATGACGAGAGCTTATCAGAAAGCTTTGTTAGAACAAGAGAAGAGCAAAACAAAATTGCTGAAAGTCTTAGAAGAGCTAACATTAGAATAAAATGGCTATTAAGAAGAAAAGGAAAAAAATAACACAACAAAACTTGTAAGATGTTAAAAAGAAGAGATTATTTATATCTAGCATTAGTTTTTATATTCTTTAACTTGCTTTTGGGGTGTAAAACACCTAGCAATGCGGTTAAAACTGAGAATAAAACTGTGCCTGGTAGCTATGCTGATTCACAAGATACTACCAATAGTGCAAAAGTTAATTGGCGAAACTACTTTTCGGATGAAAACCTAATAGCACTGATTGATACTGCATTAAAAAACAATCAGGAGCTGAATATTACTTTACAGGAAATTCAAATTGGGAAAAATGAAGTTAGGGCAAGAAAAGGAGAGTATTTGCCATTTTTAGGATTAAAAGGCGGAGCAGGCATTGAAAAAGATGGAAAATATACAAGGCACGGTGCTGTGGGTGAAAACTTAGAAATTAAGCCCGGCACAGCATTTCCGGAACCTCTGCCCGATTATATGTTTGGACTATATGCTTCATGGGAGTTAGATGTGTGGAAAAAGCTTAGAAACTCTAAAAAGTCCGCATTAGCCAGATATCTATCCAGCATAGAAGGAAAAAACTTTATGGTAACAAATTTGATAGCAGAAATAGCTAGCTCATATTACGAGCTAATGGCGCTAGATAATTTGTTAGGCATTGTACAAAGGAATATTGATGTTCAAGCAAATGCGCTGCAAACAATAAAACAAGAGAAGGAGGCGGCTAAAGTTTCTCAATTGGCAGTAAACAGATTTGAAGCACAATTACTTAACACAAAAAACCTTCAGTATGATGTTTTGCAAAAAATTGTTGAGACGGAGAATGAGCTTAATTTTTTGGTAGGACGATTTCCACAAACAATAAAAAGAAACTCTATTGTTTTTAGCACAATTCAAGTAGATTCTGTTTATTCTGGATTACCATCTCAGTTACTGGAAAACAGACCTGATATAAGACAAGCAGAATACGAATTGGCCGCAACAAAATTAGATGTAAAAGTTGCCAGAGCAAATTTTTATCCATCTTTTAGGGTTGATGCAGGGGTTGGTTTTCAGGCATTTAATCCTAGTTTTTTAGTTGACCCTGAATCAATGCTTTATTCTTTGGCAGGAGATTTAATGGCTCCATTAATAAACAGAAATGCTATTAAGGCCGCATATAATACAGCTAATTCAAAACAGATACAGGCAGTCTATAACTACGAACAAAAAATATTAAACGCCTATGTAGAAGTAGTTAATCAACTGTCAAAAATAAACAACTACGAAAAAAGTTATAATACAAAATCAAAAGAAGTGGAAATACTAACGCAATCAATTACCATTTCAAACAACCTATTTAAATCAGCAAGAGCTGACTATATGGAAGTATTATTGACTCAGCGAGAAGCATTGGAGTCCAAAATGGAGCTAATTGAAGTTAAGATGAAACAAATGAATGCAAAAGTCAATGTATATAGGGCTCTTGGAGGTGGCTGGAATTAATTTTGCTTAAAGAAGGGAAAACTATAACTGAAAAACCCCTTTTATTTTAGCAACATGAAACCCCTTTTCAAGAATAGTTTTATAAGCATTACTTTCTTCTATTAAAGCAGGATTAGTGTGATTTAAGTGGATGAAATAAATTTTATTTTTTTCTGACCTTGGCAAGTTTTTAAAAATAGACATGCTTTCTATGATAAAGGGATGAGGAATTTCAGAAATGTTCCGATTGTTTATTTCTTCAGCATCATAAAAAGTAGCATCAAGAAAAGCGAAATCAACACTTGAGAGTTCTTCTATAATATTTTTATCCCACTTTTCCCATTTGTCTATATCAGGAACAAATAATACTGATTTATTTGGTCCAATAATTTTGTAGCCAACCGTTTCGGAAAATTCATCACGGTGGGGAACGGTAAAAGGAACAATCTTGACACTTTCGTTTAAAGATAAAGCGGTTTCATTTTTTAACTCTTCAACTTGAATATTGTTTAGTGTAATTAACTGACTCCAGGGACCGTTTTGCTCCAAAAACGATTTCATTTTTGGCATGGCATAGACCGCAACACCATTGGCATTCATAGCCTCTCTGCCCAAATACATCAACCCGGCATAATGCCCAATGTGGGCATGTGTTAAAAAGATACCATCTGGTGTTTCTTTTTCCTGAAAAGGACAAAATGATTTAAGTAACTTCATTTGAGTACTGAGATCAGGGGTGGCTTCAAACATCCAGTTTTTTTGCGACTCATAATCTATTAAACCAAGAGAAACGACTTTTCTATTTGGGTTAGGTTGAGAAAAAAGACCTTTACAACAATCCTTTTTACAGCCTGCATGTGGTGAACCGGCATCTTGCACTGTTCCCAATACAATTAACTGTATGCCTTCTTTTTTATTAATTTTTTCCTGTATTTCAGGAGTAGCTTTATTGACAGAAGTATCTTGTTCGCTTGTATCGGAGCATGATGATAAAGAGAAAACAAGGAAAAAAGGAAATATTATTTTAAGAAAAAAAGTCATTTTCCAAAATCTCTATCAAGCACAGAGTCGTCTTTAATAGAAGGGTTTTTATTAAGATTTGCTTTTTTGTGTCCTTTAGCCCAAACAATAATGCCTAAAATGATTAAAACAAAAGGAAAGAAAAAAATCCTATCAAGATACATTATACCAAATAAAATCCAGCAAAAACCAAAAGCGATGAGAACCATTCCTGCTGTAATTCCATTTTTAATTCCAAAACTACTTAACCCCAAAGATTCTTCGCTTTGCTCTCGTTCAATTTTCAATTTTTCTTCTAATTCAAGTTTAGCCGCAGCATCAGTATCTTCTATAAAAGAGGGGCAGTCATTAAAAAAATTTGCATAGTCATTTGTTAATGAACATAAGATTCCTTTTTTCAAGTCAAATGATCTGTTTTTACATTTCTTACAAAAATTAAGATGGTGAGATCTGTCCATGATAATAGCGCTATAAACCGTAAATATACGTTAGAAAACTATCTTGAACAACCCCTAAGTACGTCTAGCCCATTTGCATAAAGCATAAAGGCTAAAAGGAAAATCATACCCGCCATTTGGGCGTACTCTAAAATCTTTTGATTTGGCTTTCTTCCTGTAATAATTTCGTATAACAAGAACATCACATGTCCGCCATCAAGCGCAGGAATAGGCAAAATGTTCATAAAAGCTAAGATGATAGAAATAAATCCTGTTGTCGCCCAAAAAGATTGCCAGTTCCATTTTTTCTCGTAAAGTCCTCCAATGGTCCCAAATCCTCCAATTTGCTGAATACCTTCCTTAGTAAATACTAATTTGAATTGTTGTACATAACCATCAAGAGTATTAATTGCTTCGCCAATACCTGCGGGTATTGCCTCAATAAAACCATAAGATTTCTTTTCTATTTCAAAAAATGTAGAAGGAAAAACATTATACACACCTATAGTTCCATTTTCTGAAACAGTTAATGGAAAGGGTAGAGTATCGCCATTTCTTATAACAGAAATAGATACATTCTTTCCTTTGTAATCATTTATTTTGGATCTAAAATCTTGGAAAAATGGAGTGGAATAATCATTAATAGCAATTATTTGATCTCCTTTTTGTAGGTCAGACTTTGCAGCAGGCATATTTGGTGCTATAGAGTCTACTTTGTAAGGAGTTAATTCCTGAAATAAACCCCTAACCCTTGCAGCAACTACTTTGTTTTCAAATCCTTCTGGAATTTCTATGGTTATTTTTTCACCATTTCTATCTACTACTACAGAGTTGATGTCATCGTTTAAAAGAATTTCTTTGGTAATGGTTCCATAAGTATAATCATCGGGTACTGGTTTGCCGCCTAGTTCAACTATTTTATCTCCGTTTTGAAAACCAATATCTAGAGCTAAAGAATCGCAATAAATACCATAAGTTGCATTATTGGCAGGTAAATATTCTTTCCCCCAAACAAACAACACCATGGCATAAATAAGCATTGCTAAAAGGATGTTTACAATTACACCTCCGCACATGATAATCAATCTTTGCCAAGCCGGTTTAGAACGAAACTCCCAAGGTTCAGGGTCTTTTGCCATTTGTTCTTTGTCCATACTTTCGTCTACCATGCCCGATATTTTTACATACCCGCCAAGCGGTAGCCAGCCAATACCATATTCCGTTTCTCCTTTTTTAAATTTGAACAAGGAAAACCATGGGTCGAAAAAAAGATAGAATTTTTCTACTCTTGTCTTAAAAATTTTGGCAGGAATAAAGTGTCCTAGCTCATGTAAGATGATAAGAATAGAAAGGCTCAGTAAAAACTGAGATATTTGAATTACAATATCCATTAGATGATTAACATGGCATCGCCATAACTATAGAAACGGTATTTCTCTTTAATAGCTTGTTTATATGCCTCCATAATCAAATCATATCCTCCAAAGGCACAAACCATCATCAAAAGTGTAGATTCCGGTAAGTGAAAGTTTGTAATCATACTATTTGCAACAGTAAAGTCATAAGGAGGGAAGATAAATTTGTTCGTCCACCCTTTATAAGGTTGAAGCTTTCCTTCAGTAGAAAAAGAAGACTCAATGGCGCGCATGGTTGTTGTTCCAACAGCACAAATTTTTGCTTTTTTAGCTTTTGCAGCATTTACAATATCGCAACACTCCTGAGTGATTTCAATTTCCTCAGAGTCCATTTTGTGTTTAGTAAGGTCTTCTACTTCAACAGAGCGAAATGTTCCTAAACCAACATGAAGAGTGGTGAAGGCAAAGTTAATTCCTTTGATTTCCATTCTCTTCATTAAATTTTTACTAAAGTGTAATCCGGCAGTAGGAGCAGCTACAGCACCTTCATTGGTTGCATATACCGTTTGGTATCTTTCTTCATCACTTTCGTCTGCAGCTCTTTTGATATATTTTGGAAGAGGCGTGCTTCCTAATCCAAGTAAAGTTGCTTTAAATTCTTCATACGGCCCGTCATAAAGGAAACGTAAGGTTCTTCCTCTAGATGTTGTATTGTCAATTACTTCAGCAACCAAATCATCTTCTCCAAAATACAACTTGTTTCCGATTCGTATTTTTCTGGCAGGGTCGACCAATACATCCCACAAAAGACTTTCTCTGCTTAATTCTCTTAAAAGGAAAACCTCAATTTTAGCTCCGGTTTTTTCTTTATTTCCATAAAGTCTGGCAGGAAATACTTTGGTATTATTCATGATGAAAGTGTCGCCATCTCCAAAGTACTTCAACACATCTTTAAAAACCTTGTGCTCAATTTTACCTTTTTCTCTATTAATCACCATTAATCTTGCTTCATCTCTTTCTTTAGCTGGTCTTTCTGCTAGTAGATTTTTTGGAAGGTCAAACTTAAATTTTGATAATTTCATGTTTATCTTTTTGTTAATTTAATTGAAAATGAACTTTTTAGCGAAATTGCTTTTAAGCCTATTTTCTCAATAATAAATCACACTAGGTGTGAAAGGGCTGCAAATTTATAAAAACTAACTGATTAAGAGAATAGTTATTTCATAATCACAGCATTTTTAGTGACAGACGGTTTTATTGCGGCATCTTTTTCGGTTGTGTCAATCGTTATTTCAGGAAAATAGGAGCCAATGCGCTCTCTTTTTAAATCATAGAGAAAGGCTCCGGAATTTAGCTTTTCGCCTAAATCTCTGGCGATGGAACGAATATAAGTTCCTTTACTGCAAGTGATTTTAAAATAGACCAATGGCAACTCTATTTTTGTTATTTCAAACTGTGTTATTTCAATTTCATTCGCTTTAATTTCTTTTTCATCTCCTGCTCGGGCTATTTCATAAGCTTTTTTACCATCAATTTTTTTTGCGGAAAATAGTGGGGCAACCTGCATTTGTTTTCCCAAAAAAGTTTTGGCTACCTCTCGAATTTGTTTTTCGGTAATGCCTGTAATATCAAATGTTTGATTAATTTCTTTTTCCCTGTCAAAACATGGGGTTGTGGCACCTAAATAAAAACTACCGGTATATTCTTTTTCTAAAGATTGGTAATCCTGAATGTTTTTGGTTTCTTTTCCGTAGCAAATAATTAAAAGACCTGTTGCTAGAGGGTCTAATGTTCCGGCATGACCAACTTTTAATTTTTTTATATTAAATTTTTTTTGAAGAAGATATCTAACTTTTTTAACTGCCTGAAAAGAAGTCCAGCCATAAGGCTTGTCAATCAATAATATTCCTTTTTCAGGAGATATAGCCTTTTCCAAAAGCTCATCCATCATGAAAAAATAATGGTTAAAATACCCACCAAAAGGCAATACACGGCAAAATAGGTGAGCTTACTTTTTTTAACTAGAGCAATCATCCAATTACAGGCAAAAATTCCGCTAACAAAAGCGGCTATAAAGCCAGCGGTTATTACTCCAATATTGGTTGCTTCAGTAACTATAGTTTCAGCATCCATAAATTCTTTGGCCATAGCACCAAAAATTAAAGGTAAAACCATTAAAAATGAAAAACTTGCGGCTTTCTCTCTATTAACACCTAAAATAAGAGCAGTTGCAATTGTTGCTCCTGAGCGAGAAATTCCGGGTAAAATGGCAATGGCTTGGGCTATTCCTATTACAAAACTGTTCCCAACTCCTAAGTCTTTGGATTTTGGTTTATAGACATCAGTAAAATAAAGTAAAAGGGCAGTAATTATTAAAAAAACGCCAACCCACAAAACTCTTCCGCTCATTAATGCTTCGAGTTCGTCTTTAAACAAAACCCCTACAATACCTGCCGGTATCATAGAAAGAACAATAAATAGTGAGAACTTAGTGGAGTCATTCCATTGAAATGAAAAAAGGTCTTTTATAATTTGGAAAATATATTTTCTGAAAACAACAATTGTAGATAAGGCTGTTGCTCCGTGTAGTAAGATAGTAAACAATAGCTCCTCTTCACCGCTTCCTAACTCTACACCTAAAAGAGATTTGGCTATTTCAATGTGTCCGCTGCTACTAACAGGCAAAAATTCGGTTAACCCTTGAACAATGCCAAGAATAATAGCTTCTAATAAAGACATTGGCTACTCTTCTACCGAATTATTTTTTTGAGGAGATTTTTTTAAAATAGCATAAACAACTCCCGCAAAACCAATCATTACAACAATTGGTGCTATGGTAATTCTTCTTGGGCTTAGTACATCTTCGCTAAAAACATTTGGGTCATCGGAGCCTCCGCCAACCATCAGGCAAAAGCCTAAAACAATTACACCAACAGCAATTAAAAGCCATTTATAGTTTTCTTTGTGAAAGATAAATTCTTGTTGTGTGTTAGACATATTTTAAATCATTAATAGGCAAAGCTAAAAAAGAAGAGATATTTTAAAGATTAAATTTCTTTAAAAAGTGTTAATTACATTTTTCCCATAGGGGTTTTAATGGCTTTTCTTCCACCACATTTTTTATTTGAAGTACAGCTACTCATTAATATTCCTAAAACTAAAAGAGATGAAAGGGCTAAGGCAATTTTTTTCATGTGATTAATGTTTTTTAATTAAAAATTTGGAAAGTAAAGATACAAATAAAAATAACCATGGAGTACCATGCATAAATAAATCAAACCAATCGACCAGCACCATTCCTTTTGCGCCTCCTAAAACCCATTTAATTTTACCATAAATGTGTGGTTCTGGAAAGAATGGGGCTAGTCCAAGCGTTAAGGAGAAAATCAGCCACAAAGAAGTATTTTCAAAAATAAATTTTTTCACTACTTCCAGGAAGAAAAGCCTCCTTCAAGTTCATAAACAGCCGGGAAGCCCATAGGCTTCATTATTTCTAGAGCTTTTGCGCTTCTTCCACCTGAATGGCAGTAAATTAAGGTCTTTTTAGTCAAATCAATTTTTTGAATTTGATTTTCAAAGTCATTGTGAAAGTCAATATTAATTGCTCCTTCTATGTGTCCTGCAGCAAACTCTTTGGGTGTTCTAACGTCAATTAGCTGAACATCTTTCTGCAATTCTTTTTTAAACTCTTCTTGGGTTATTCTTTTGAAATTATCATTTTGACTCTGATTGTTTTGTGCGCATGCTGATGCGAAAAGCAATAAAATAAAGCTTAGGTTAAGAATGTGTTTCATAATTTTTTGAGTTTGATTTATAATGCATAAACATATTTGCCCAAATTATTTTTGAAAGCCAAAAAAAGTAGGGAGAAATAATAATAGCCAATATTCCAATTGTAATGATTTGTGTAAATGTTTCTGTACTGGGAGCAATAATTCTAAATGCCACCCAAGAACTAATAAAAAAACCACATCCAAGAGCATAAGCGACATACATTGCGCCAAAATAAAAGCCCGGTTCTTTATAATAACTCTTCCCACATTTTTCACACTTTTTATTTAGCTCACCAAGGTGTTTTATGGAAAAAGGGTTTTTAGAGATGTAAAAATCTCCTTCTTGGCAATGCGGGCATTTATTGTTAAAAATACTGTATAATTTAGTTCCTTTTTTAAACATAATGTTTAATCAATTAGATCAACAATAAGCTTATCTTCTTCCTTCTTAACTTTTGCTAAACCATGACTGGAAAGGCTTTTTATTCCTTTATCCCATTGCTTATTGCTAAGTCCGGCTTGATTTTTTAAATCATCAAGCAACATAGATTTTTCTTTAGAGAGAATATCAAAAATGAGCTTTTCATTTTCAGATAATTCAGGGTCTTTCTTTTCTTCAAATTTTTCAGGACGCATTTGAGGGAAAAATAAAACTTCCTGAATACTTTGTTGGTTGGTTAAAAACATAACCAATCTATCTATTCCTATTCCCATTCCTGATGTTGGGGGCATACCATATTCTAGTGAACGAAGAAAATCTTTATCTATAAACATTGCTTCATCATCTCCTTTTTCCGAAAGTTTTAACTGTTCTTCAAACCTGTTTCTTTGGTCAATAGGGTCATTTAGCTCGGAATATGCGTTGGCTATTTCTTTTCCGCAAACCATCAACTCAAAACGTTCGGTAAGCTCAGGGTTTTCTCTATGTTTTTTGCAGAGCGGAGACATTTCTATAGGGTAGTCAGTAATAAAGGTTGGTTGTATAAAATTTCCTTCACATTTAGCACCAAAAATTTCATCTATCAATTTTCCTTTTCCCATTGTATTGTCAACTTCAATCCCATTGCTTTTACACCATGCAGTCAACTCCTCTTCTGATTTTCCTGTAATATCAAAATCAGTGAATTTTTTAATAGCTTCAGTCATAGTATATCTTGCATAAGGGGCTTTAAAGTCCACTTCATGTTGCCCAAAAGTTACTTTTGTATTGCCATTTACTTCTAAACAAACACTTTCTAGCAATTGCTCACAAAATTCCATCATCCAATGATAGTCTTTATAAGCAACATAAATTTCCATGGCTGTAAATTCAGGGTTGTGGGTTCTATCCATTCCCTCATTTCTAAAGTTTCGTGAAAACTCATAAACACCTTCAAATCCGCCAACAATTAATCGTTTTAAGTAAAGCTCATTAGCAATTCTTAAATATAGGGGAATGTCTAAAGCATTGTGATGTGTCACGAAAGGTCTAGCGCTTGCCCCTCCGGGAATAGGTTGTAACACAGGCGTATCTACTTCTAAATAACCTTGTTGGTTAAAGAAGTTTCGCATTGCCTGAATAATTTTGGTTCTCTTAACGAATATGTCTTTCACTTGGGGGTTTACCACTAAATCTACATACCTCTGTCTGTAACGAAGTTCAGGGTCAGAAAAAGCATCATGAGTATTTCCTTCACTATCAGTTTTAACAATAGGTAAAGGTTTGATGGCTTTGCTTAGAACAGTTAACTCTTTTACTTTTACTGATTTTTCACCCACTTGTGTAGTAAATAAGTTCCCTTTTATTCCTATAAAGTCACCAATGTCAAGTAATTTTTTAAAAACGGTATTGTAAAGCTCTTTGTCTTCTCCTTCACATATTTCGTCTCTATTAATATAAACCTGAAGTCTGCCTTTAGAGTCTTGAATTTCTGCAAAAGAAGCTTTTCCCATAATTCTTCTACTCATCATTCTTCCTGCAAGAATCACTTCTTTTCCTTCTTCAAAATTTTCTTTAATATCTTTTGTGTATGAATTTACCGGAAAAAGACTTGCGGGATAAGGATCAATTCCTAGTTTTTCAAACTCTTTTAATGTCTCTCTTCTGATTACTTCTTGTTCTGACAATTGTGCCATTTTATGCGTTTATTTTTCGGTGGCAAAGGTAGTAAATAACTTATGAAAACTTTGTAACGATAGTGATATTGTGCATTATAAATTTTAATAAATGCTGCATTGTTCTATTTTTACGCAAAATTGCAACTAAAATGTTGCTGTTGACGTCTGAGAAAGCCAATGAAAGAATTATTAAAAAGATTTCCGAAAGATTTAAATGAAGCGGTAGAAATTGCAAAAGCAACTCGTTTCAACACTTTTGAAGGAGAAATTACAAATGTGGTTATTTGTGGGATGGGTGGCTCCGGAATAGGAGGAACTATTGCTTCCCAAATTATATACAATAGCTGTCAACTACCGGTAATTTGTTGTAAATCCTATCAGTTACCGGCATTTGTCAATAAAAATACTTTGGTAATAACGAGTTCTTATTCAGGTAATACAGAGGAAACTATTAGCTGCATTCAACAAGCCGGAACAAAAGGATGTGAGGTGGTGGTCTTGACTAGTGGAGGGGTTTTGTTAGATATTGCAAAACAAAAGGGATATAATTCTATAAAAATTCCTTCCGGGCAACCACCAAGAAGTGCCTTTGGATACTCATTTCCTCAGCTATTTTTTATTTTAAAACACTATGGAGTAATTGAGTCTAATTATGAAACTGAATTTTTGGCTTCTGCAACCCTAATTGAAAAAAACCAAAAGGAAATTATAAAGGAAGCTGAAAAAATTGCTCATCAGCTAAAAGGAAAAATACCGGTTATTTATGCTGAAACGTTTTACTCGGGTGTAGCCGTAAGGTTTAGACAACAACTTAACGAAAACTCTAAAACGCTTTGTTGGCATCATGCTATTCCTGAAATGAATCATAATGAACTAGTAGGCTGGGATATAAACTACCCTTTTATTGCCCCTGTTTTTTTGGTTGGTGGGGATGAGAGTGATAGAAATAACTATAGGATAGATATAAATAAGGAAATAATAGCTCCTCAAGTAGAAGAAATAATTACTATAAAATCTAAGGGACAAAACAGAATAGAACGGACATTATATTTAATAAATATTTGCGATTGGGTATCCCTTATTTTAGCCGAGTTAAACGATGCAGACCCTGAACTGATTAAAAACATTGTATTTTTGAAAAGCAAACTTTCAGAAATTCCTCTGAATGAACATTAAGGTTCAACATTTATTAAAAACATTAGGTCCCGGAATTTTATTTGCTTCAACAGCAATAGGAGTTTCGCATTTAGTACAATCAACAAGAGCCGGAGCAAATTTTGGTTTTGGGTTACTTTGGGCGGTCATTCTGGCTAATTTATTTAAATATCCTTTTTTTGAGTATGGTTCACGTTATGCAAATGTTACAGGGCAGAGCATAATTGATGGATATAAAAAAATTGGAAGCTGGATGATATGGTTATATTTTTTGATAACTCTAGTTTCTATGTTTTTTGTCTGTTCGGCAGTTGGTTTTGTAACAGCCGGATTTTTAGATAATCTTTTTGGCCTGGCAAACCACATTAATATTTTAACCACAACTGCTATTTTATTTAGTATTTGTGTAATTATTCTGTTTTTTGGTAAGTACAATTTACTAGACGGGTTAATAAAAATCATCGGAAGCGTTCTTTTAGTAACTACAATCATTGCATTTATTCTAACACTAGCCAATGGTCCTGTTGAGAAAGCAGAGGGATTTATTCCTCCTGAAATTTGGGATGGAGCAGGGATAGGTTTTTTAATTGCATTAATGGGCTGGATGCCAACGGCTGTTGATTTATCTGCTTGGAACAGTTTATGGACAATAGAAAGAATAAAACAAACAGGTTATAAACCGACACTTAAAGAAACTTTATTTGACTTTAATCTAGGCTACATTGTTAGTTCTGTTTTAGCGATATGTTTTATTTTTTTAGGAGCATATTTGATGTATGGCTCGGGAATGGTTTTTTCAGAAAGTGGGGCAAAATTTGCCAATCAAGTTGTAGAATTATATACACAAACTATAGGTTCTTGGAGTAGAATTATTATCGCTTCAGCCGCTTTTTCAATTATGTTTGGAACCTGTATTGCCGTTTTTGACGGTTATGCAAGGGCGCTAAAAAGAACCTTAGAAATATTGTTTTTTAACACAAAAGAGAAAAAATCAATTTACAATATAGCACTTATATTAATAGGTTTAGGAGCATTTTTTATCATCTATGTGTTTCATAATCAGCCAAAAGGGTTTAAAGCTCTTATTGATTTAGCAACAACAATTTCTTTTTTAATTGCGCCTGTAATCGCTATTGTAAACTTTCGACTGGTTTCAAAAAAGTATATTCCTTCAATAAACAGACCCCCTTTATGGCTTAGGATATTGAGCTATTTTGGTATAGTTTTTTTAGTGGTTTTTACTATTGTATATGTTTATTCAATAGTATAAAACATTAAAATGGAAACACCTATTCTGTTAACCCTCCTTATTTTAGGGATAACGGTTGTTTTATTTATAATAGATATTTTTTCTGTAGATAAAACAGCCTTTTTTATCCTTATATCTACCATGCTATGTGGCTTGGTAACGCCTGAAGAGGCTGTTTCCGGCTTTTCGAATCCGGCAGTAATAACTATTTTGTGTTTAATGGTATTGGCAAAAGCCTTAGAAGAAAATGGAGTTATAGCCGGTATAGCAAATAGGTTTAGCACCCTTTCACAATTGTCGTTGTGGCTGGTTATTCCTTTAATCATGTTTTTTGTCGGGCTTTTTTCATCTTTTATAAGTACAACGGCAGTAGTAATTGTATTTATAAAACTGGTAAATGATTTAGCGAAAAAAAACCGAATAGATAGAAATAAACTATTGCTTCCTATTTCGTTTGCAGGGATTTTAGGAGGAACCTCAACCCTAATGGGAACCAGTACCAACCTTATTGTAAACAACATCACAAAAACCTACGGTCAAGAAACATTTCAGTTTTTTGAGTTTACTCATATAGGGGTAATCTTATTTTTTATAGCAACTCCGGTAATAGTAATACTAAGTATGTATTGTTTACCTAAACAACCTGAAAAAGATACTGAACTTGAAAATCAAGATAACTATATTGCGTCTATTAGTATAAACGAAGGGTCTCCGCTAGTCGGAAAACCCATAAAGGAAACTTTTTTTCATACGAACCCCCAAATACATGTTTTTAAAATTGAAAGAGGAAGAAGAATATATAATAGCCCGCAGAGAAGTTTAATACTTGAAGAAGGAGATAAGGTGATTTTAAAAGCAGACTTTGAAAGCTTAATAAACTCCTCAAAAAAGGAAGGGATATCAATATTAAAAAAGAACGGTTCAGAATCATATTACTCATCGCTTCATGAGCTACTTATATTACCTAACTCTCCATACATAGGCTATGATTTAGAGGAGCTTGAAAAAAACCTTGCAACTGAAATGACTCCTCTTGCTATCCAGAAGAATAAAGACTTTTTTACGGGAATTAGAGTTGGAAAAAGCCTGTTTTCAAAAATTAAAGTAGAAGTTGGAGATAGAATACTAATAGGAGGAAGCCGTAAAGCAAAAAAACTACTGGAACAAAGAACAAAATCTCATTTATTAAGGTCAGTAAATGCATATAACGAAATCCCAAGATATAAAAAGGCGGTTTCCTTTATATCAATTATTACAGTAGTTTTATTGGCGGGATGTGGTTTTTTAACCATTATGCAAAGTGCCTTAATTGGTTTAGCAATGTGTGTTTTTACGAGAACAATAAGCTTCAAAAAAGCTTATGAAGGAATAAATTGGCAAGTTATATTCTTGCTGGCAGGCATGATTCCTTTGGGAATAGGCATGAAAAACACCGGAACAGATATGTACATTGCAGAAATATTAAGAGAGCTCTTGGCAGGAAAATCTCCCGGAATAGTATTGTCTGTATTTTTTCTATTTACAATGATTTTAAGCGGATTTGTGTCTAATAATGCTACTGCGATTGTTATTGTACCTATAGCAATATCACTATCCTCCATGTTAGAAATGAATGCAAAACCATTTATTTTGGCAATTATGTTTGCTGCCAGCTTTAGCTTTTTTACACCTATTGGTTATCAAACAAATGCAATTATTTATGGAATAGGAGTGTATAAATTCAAACACTTTTTACTCATAGGAGGAATATTGTCTATTATATTATGGATATCGGCATCCTTTATTATTCCATACTTTTATTTTTAGTTAAAGTAAAAGTGTTTTGTAGCTTTTCTTATCTTCGGGAGATACTTTTTTAATTTCTCATGCAAGAAAACGACAAAGACTCAAAAATTGAAAGCCTTGAAGAAAAGGTAAGTCACCTGAGCCGAATGCTTGTTAAGTCTTTTGGTTATGCCGAGCAAGATCCGGACACTTTTTTACAAAATGCAAGAAAAACAACCGAAGCAATCTGCAGGTTTATCTACCTGAAAGATATTGGCGAGCCGAAAAAGAAAATGATGTTGAGCGATTATGGACGCGAGTTAGTTCAGAAAAAAATTGTTCCGGACAGAATAGGAATTTTAATCGGCACAATTCAAACGTATGGAAATTATGCCTCTCACGCCCAAGAAGATTTATCCGAAACCACCCAGGAATGGATTGCCCCTTGCCAATCAGCACTTGCCAGCTTATCCAATTGGTTTTTTCTAGAATATTTACATGGTCAAATTCCGAACGAATTACAATCCCCAATTCAAGATTATGCGGAAAAATCGCCAGCCATTAAACTGGAACAAAAAAGTAAGAAAAGCAATAAGGCATTTGTTTACTCTATAGGGCTGGCAGCGGTTATCATTACGTTAATATTTATTTTTAAAGAACAGCTATTCAATAAACAGGAAACAACAATAAATAATACAGAAGTAGCAGACCCAATATCTACTGAAAATACCGAGATAGAAAACCAGGAAGAAATGGTTGAAAACTTAAATAATATTACCCCCAATCCTGATGCAAAACGAATAGCGGTATGGTATTTTGACAACAGCTCAGACGATAAAAGTTTAGATAAACTTAAAAAAGGACTTGCCGCAATGATGATATCTGACTTATCTAAAGTTAAAATGTTGAGCGTAATAGAAAGAGACCGAATACAAGAAATTATAGAAGAACAAAAGATGAATAACACTAAAAACTTTGATGCAGCTACCGCAAGCAAAATAGGAAAACTTTTAGGTGTAGAACATGTTTTAACCGGAGCTTACTTTGAGCTGATGGGCAGTTTAAGAATAGACGCCAGAATAATAGATGTGGAAACCGGAAAAATTCTAAAGTCAGAAGGAGTTGACGGCCCTTCCACAGAGTTTTTTTCCCTTGAAAAGAAATTAGTATGGAAACTACTAAGCGGACTGAACATTGATTTAGCGGTGGAAGAAAAGCAAGAAGTAGAGCAAGATTTTATGAAGGAAAAAATATCTTACGAAGCAAGTTTGAAATATTCAGAAGGACTTGAATTAATGGACGCAGGAAAAACCACAGAGGCAATCCAAAAATTTGAAGAAATACTTAAATCACAACCAAACTTTGAGCCTGCGAAAAAGGCACTTGAACAACTCAAACAACCTGTTTAATGTTAAAAAGAGGGACTATACTTTTTATTTTTTTGTGGTGTTGTATTTCATTTTACGGTAGAACAGTTGCAATATCATACTTTGACAATACTTCGGGCAACGCAAAATATAATGCACTTTCCAAAGGAATTGCTGATATGCTTATTACCGATTTTTCCAAAGTTCCCGGAATTACTATTGTTGAGAGAGAAAAACTAGAAAAACTAATAGGTGAAATAAAGCTTAATCAATCAAAATATTTTGATCAAAGCACAGCTCAAAAATTAGGGCAAGGCTTAGGGGCACAAACTATTCTTACAGGCGCATTTTTTATTTTAGATAACACCATAAGAATAGATGCAAGGCTGATAGATGTAGAGACAGGAGGAGTAATTGTTGCAGAAGAGGTAACAGGAAATCAAAGTAATTTTTTTAGTCTTCACAAGCAGTTGGTGAGCATTCTTTCGAAAGGATTAAAAGTTCAATATAATCCTGAAAAAACTGAAGTTTTTGATACCAAAAAAGATGTAGAGCTTACTGCTGTAATTAATTATTCTAACGCCATTAACTACCAAGATCAAGGGTTAACGGGCGAAGCCAAAAAAATATTAGAAGAAACAACTAATAGTTACCCAAGTTTCTTAGTAGCAAAGAGTAAATTAGAAGAAGTAAAACAAAGAATAAAAGAAATTGATGCTCAGCGAGAAAAGCTTTTGAAAGAACAAATTAAAGAGCAAATCAATCAAGTAAATATGGAAGCTTCCGATTTAGGAATGAAGCTTACAAATATTTGGAGTAGTTTACTTTCGTCATACAACTATAGTCAACTGCTTGAATTTAATGAAGAGATTAGAAAAATGGGAATTAAGCCGGATCTTAAATTGTATGGAGAGGCATCTGCAATTACTGCCGGAGAAATGATGGGAATGTACGATGTGTTAGCGCTAAATTCTTTAAAAAGACTTGAGGAAGTGGTTGAGGTGGGAGGAAAATACATCGAAAAATATGCAACAAGTATGTATTATACTAGCGTTAAATTACAACTGGAGAATGCCATTGAAGAATTGGAAGCAAGAGAAAGAGGCAAGAAAAACGTACAATCGCTTATCGCATTAACAGAAGTTTCAGAAACAGCAGATTTTTTTGACGACTTAGACTGGGATTATGTATTTCACAAGCTCGACAAACGCCAGTACGAACGATTAAAATCAATTTATTCGGTTAATATATTAAGTAGAAAAAAAGAAGAAATTTTAGTTCACCAAGAAGATGTTTCTTTTGATGAAATGACCTCTTTTTATCCCATGGCGGTTTATTTTGAGGATACTGTTTTCATGAAAAAAATAGTAGATTTTGGACTGAAGATGTATGAAGGAACAGACGATGAATCGGAAAGTTACGACCTGCAAACAGATTGTATAGAAGACATTTATAAGATAAGAGAAAATCAACAAAAAGTAATACAGATTAAAGAGAAAATTAAAGCAGGAAAGAAGCAGGAAATTGAAGAGTTGGTTAAATGGGGGTTTAGTAAAAGAGAAATGGATAATCAGTTAGATTTAGTGGTTGAACTCTGCGAGCTTTATCTTAAAAAGTTTCCTCCATCATCAGAAAAAGAACTTGACATTACCATAGATGCATGGGAAGATTTAATAGAAACATTAGCTGATAAAGGAAAAATAAAAGAAGCTGAAGAAGCTCTTGAAAAATTTAAAAAGGCGAATGAAAAAACACCATTTGAACCAAAAGAATTTACAACTACAGTAAGCCAGTTAAAATCAGCCATTAAAACTGCCGAACAACAAACTAAAAACTTCAACAGACTATCGTCTGACGATAAACTATCTTGTGGAATACTTACTGAAAATGCCCAAAAATATAAAGACGCTCATCAGTATATAGATGAAATTAATACCAGATATGCAGCATTAAAAACCTGTACGTTTATAAATAGCGAAATGGAATCATCACAAATAATGCTGATAGCACTTGCTTATACAAACATTGGTTATTTTGATGAGGCGAGAAAAGTCACAAAAAGCCTTATGGAAACCCACCCAAATGATTCAAGTACAAAAGCACTGGAAACAACCATGAAGTTTTGGCCAAAATAAAATGACGGAAGAAAAAGTAATAGAAAAGGAAATTAACCAACGGCTTCAAGAGGCTTGGCAAAACAGATACACTAATCGAAAAAAATCGCTTGAACTTGCGGCACAATCCCTTGAAAAATCTAAAGAACAAGCATATTTTAAAGGCATTTGTTTTTCTAAATTAAACATCCTTTTACTGGAATTTTGGCAAGGAGAAGACCATAATTTTTTACAAGAAGTTTTAGAGTGTCACAATTTTTTTCAAGCATCGAAAGACCAATTAGGTTTAACCAGAAGTAAAAACATACTGGCGCTTATTTACGACCAATACGGTCAGTACGAAAAAGCACTTCACTATGCATCTAAAGCAGTAAACATTGCAAAAGAGGCAAATTATAAATCAGCAATTGCAGATGCGCTAACTACTTTAGGTCAAGTATATTCTAGAATAAGAGAATATCCTAGTGCAATAGAATGCTTCAAGTTGGTGCTTGGTATTAGAAACGAAGAAAAAGATGATTTAGGAAAAGCTTCTGCATATAATCTTTTGGGAAGAAACCACCTTTTGAATAAAGACTTTTCTACTTCAGAGGAATATTATCATAAAAGCTTAGAGCTTAGAAATAATATCGGAGACATAAACGGATTACCTTGGACTTATTTGGGGCTGGCAAGTTTGTTTGAAAGTCAAGGAGAAGCGGAAAAATCAATTACGTATTATAAAGAAGCTATAAAGTCAGCCAATACAAACGATAGTCGTTTAAAGCTTTTATGTCATTTAGGAATAGCAAAAAACCAACTAAAAACTCATGAAAGCTCAGAAGCAGAAAAAAATCTGGAATTAGCGTTAAAAATCTCTCAAGAACTTAATGTAAAATCTCTTCATGCAGAAGTATTAGAGCAACTCTCTATTCTGGAAGAAAACAGAAACAATTACCAGCAATCGTTAAATTATCTAAAACAGTTTCATCAAATAAGAGAAAGCATTTTAAACTCAGAAACCGCTAACCAATTAAAGCAACAACAAATTGCAATGGCGGTTGAACAGGCAGAAAAAGAAGCGCTTTTATTTAAAGAAAAAAATAAAGAAATACGAAGCAGTATTGAATATGCAAAAATGCTTCAAGAAACCATACTTTGTTCACCTGAAATTATAGCCCAAGAATTTCCGGAGCATTTTATTTTATTTCAGCCAAAAGATATTGTGAGTGGTGATTTTTATTG
This sequence comes from Bacteroidia bacterium, assembly GCA_030426475.1. Classification (GTDB taxonomy): domain Bacteria; phylum Bacteroidota; class Bacteroidia; order Flavobacteriales_E; family Vicingaceae; genus CALALS01. The sequence continues at coordinate 5,091 of JAUHYR010000005.1, read as the reverse complement.
GTTTCACTCTAAAAAGGACATTAATTTTATTGCTGTGGCAGACTGTACCGGTCATGGCGTGCCTGGCGCAATGGTTTCAATGGTGTGTAACAACGCACTAAACAAAATTATTATTGAAGACGATGAAAATGATACAGCAAAAATATTAGAAAAAGTGAGTAGTGGAGTTCGTTCGGTTTTTAAAAAAGAAGGAGCGAAATCTGAGGCAAATGATGGAATGGATATAGCACTCTGTGCAATCAATAAAGAAAGAAATAAACTGCTTTTTTCCGGAGCAAATAGACCGCTAGTAATCATAAGAAAAGGTGAAGTTATAGATGTTGATGCAGACAGAAAATCAATAGGCGGAGTTAGTTACGATGACAACACTTTTTCCAAAAAAGAAATAAAGGTTGAAACAGGAGATGTTCTTTATCTTTTTTCAGATGGTTATATAGATCAGTTTGGAGGAGAAAGTGGAAAAAAACTTAAATCAAAACCGTTTAAAGAGCTTTTATTGTCAATACATGCATTAAGCATGAATACTCAAAAGGAAAAATTAGCGGAAGCTTTTGAAAAGTGGAAAGGCAACTTAGAACAAATAGATGATGTGTGTGTAATTGGAGTTAAAATATGAGAGCTTTATTTTTAATTACATTATTTTTTGTCAGCACTATTTCATATAGCCAGGGAGATAGCCTATTAAATATTTGGAATGATAAATCAAACTCCGATTCTATAAGGCTTAAAGCTTTAGGAAAATACTCAATGTTGATTCTTCAAAACAACCCGGACTCTACAGAAAAAATAGCAGATATAGGTATTGAATTATCAAGGAAAAATAAAATGATTGCCCAAGAGGCTTTTTTTTGGAACAGTAAAGGAGGAGCAAGCCTGTATAAAGGAAATTCTTTTGCCGCCACAAAAGCCTATCAAAAATCAATTGATTTATATGAAGAATTAGGACAAAACCCGGTTAATATTTATGGAAACCTAGGAACTGTTTATTATTACACAGGAGAGTACGACAAAGCAATTAAATATTTTAAAGCAACACTAGAAGGTTTAAAAGAATCAGATTTTAACACAAAGGCAGAAGTTTGTCACAATATAGGAACAGCATATATAAACCTTAATGAGTTTAATAAGTCTTTAGAGTATCTTTATTTAAGTAAAAACTATAGAATTAAGCAGGGGAATTCAACAAAACTAACTCTAACATTTAATCAAATTTCTGAGGCCTATAGAAGGCTTAATAGGATAGATTCCGCCAGGTACTATGTCAATAAAGCCTTGAGAATAATACATAAAGAAGATGTTTATTCGAATATTTGGATTGAAATAAATCTTTCTCAAATAGAGTTCTTAGTTGAAAACTATTCTAAGTCTATATTACACGCCAGGAAAGCTTTGTCGCTTGCTAAAACAACTGAAAACACTTGGGCTTTGCCAGATATAAACAGGCTTCTTTTTACAGCATTTGAAAAGGGCAATAACATTGATAGTGCTTACTACTATTTTAAAGAATACACGGTTATTAATGACTCAATTAATGATGCCGAAAGCGCAAAAAAAATTGTTGAGGCACAGTTAAATTTTGAACATGAAAAAGAAATTGCTCTGAAAGAAAAAGAACATCAGGCTCAATTAATAGTTGAAAAGTCACGTCAGGAAAAACAAAAAGTTGTAATAATTGCTGTAGTGTGCGGACTCGTAATACTTATAATTGGGCTAGTATTATTATTCAACCGATTTAAAGTAACAAAGTATCAAAAAGTAATAATAGAGGAGAAGAATAAAGAAATTACCGACAGTATAAATTACGCAAAACGAATTCAAGGAGCTATTCTTCCGTCAATCAAAACAATAAAGGAACATTTACCCCATAGCTTTATATTATATCAACCTAAAGATATAGTAGCCGGAGATTTTTATTGGTTAGAACATAAAGACGGAAAAGTACTTTTTGCAGCAGCGGATTGCACCGGACATGGCGTACCCGGAGCCATGGTAAGCGTAGTATGCAATAATGGATTAAACAGAAGCGTGAGAGAACATGGATTAACAGAACCCGGAAAAATATTAGACAAGACTAGAGAAATAATAATAGCAGAATTTGAGAAAAGCGAAGAAGAAGTAAAAGACGGAATGGACATCGCACTTTGTTCTCTTGACGGAAATAAACTTCAATACGCAGGCGCAAATAATCCATTATGGATAATAAGAAACGGAGAGATACTAGAGATAAAAGCAGACAAACAACCGATAGGAAAATATGCAGCGAACAATCCTTATACGACACACAGTATAGAGTTAGAAAAAGGCGACAGCATTTATATATTCACAGATGGATATGTAGACCAGTTTGGCGGAGAAAAAAGTAAAAAGTACAAAGCGGCTAACTTCAAGAAACTTCTTTTATCAGTTCAAGAAAAGTCAATGGAAGAACAAAAGATAATCATAGACAAAACTTTCAAAGACTGGAAAGGCAACTTAGAACAAATAGATGATGTGTGTGTGATGGGAGTTAGGGTTTAAAAGGGAAAAGCTAAAGAAAACAATATTGTAATACCAGTTAGGGTTGTTTTAGCAAAAGAATATGACAAGGAGTTTTTTCTTCTTTCTTTCCATTTGTAGTTAGAAATGTCGTATTCGTAGTCAATTATAAAAGAGAGGAAACTTTTTCCAATTTTAGTTTTTGGCTGTAAAGAAAGCTTAGGAGAGAAAAAAGGGTTTTTATAGTGTAAGCCCAAAGAACTATTTTTAAGCTTAATTCTTCCAGTATTAAAACCCAAAGAAAAAATAATCGACTGTTTTTTGTTTTTTGAGATGAGTGCTTTCCCATATGTTAGTGCAAAAGAAAAGCCGCTCAAGACTAGATTTAGAGAATCATAGCTTACTTTCTGAGGGATAATCTGATTATAGATTATATGGCCGTCATAGTCGCTGCTTCTATTAACAATAAAGCGACCACTATACCCAACTCCAATATAAGAAAGGGGTTTTTTAGCATTAAAATTATCAATGGAGTTCAACTCATTAAAAGGAGAGTTGCTTAAAAGTTTTTTACCAATATAAATATCGTATGAGGACAAGAATAAATTTAATGTATCTTTTTTTGAAAAAAAAGTAGTGTCAATTTCTTCTTGACTAATCAAACTCAAAGAAAAAAAGAAAAATATTATTATAGAGAGAGACTTCATTTTCTCTTATGCTTCCATCTTTTGTGTGTCCAAAGCCAAATTTCAGGCTGGGCGAGAATATCTTGCTCTAATCGCTTGGTATGAAGTTCCGAAATTTCATACTCTTCCATTTTTGAAGGGTCTTCTACCAAAACCTCAGTATGAATGTGATAATAACCTCTTTTTATTCTTTTGGTTGCGGTGTAAATAATAGGGTAATTAAATTTTTTAGAAAATTTTTCAGTTCCAAAAAAAACAGGAGTTTCCTGATTCAAAAAAGTAGTCCAGTAAGCCTTTTCCGGTGGTGGAGTTTGGTCGGCAATAAAGGCAGTAATGGTAGGAGTGTTTTTATCTTGAATCATACACCTTACAGTTTCTTTCATAGGGTATAAACCGTTTCCAAGTCTGGTTCGCATTTTTATAATCAGTTGGTTGAAGTATTTATTTTTTAACGGATGATAAATTACTTTTAATTGATGGTAAGGCTCTTGGCTGTATCTGGCGCCCGCTAACTCCCAATTTCCGAAATGCCCAAGCACCATAATTAAACTTTGTCTTTGCGAAAAATAGTCTTGATAAATATCCAAATTATCAACAGAAACTCTTTTTTTAACTTGCTTTGGGGTGATGGTTAATGTTTTAATGGTTTCTACTATAAGATCACAAAAAAACTGGTAAAACCTCTTTTCAATAGCCCTTAATTCCTTTTCTGACTTTTCGGGAAAAGATTTATGGAGATTGGTTTGCACTACTTTTTTGCGATAACCAAAAACCGAAAACACCCAAAAGTTTAAGAAGTCAGAGAACAAATACAAAAGAGGAAAGGGTAAGTAGGCAATCAGATAAATAAAAGGGAGTGATATATAATAAACAATAGCTTGCAACAACAATAAACTTTATACATTTAACTTATAACATTCAACCCAAAGAGTTTTTATATTTACCAAAATTAACTATTTAAGTTTAAGCAAGACAAATGGCAATCATTAATTCTATCTACTCATGGCTGTTGAAGAAAAGAATTCATCAGATAGAATTATTCCGAAAATACCCTAATGAAGTACAAAATGAGTTGTTTTTAAAGTTAGTAGATAAGGCTAAATCAACCGAATGGGGAAAAAAATATGGTTATAAAAACATCAAAAATATTGAGGATTATCGAGAACAAGTTCCTCTTCAAGATTACGAATCACTAAAAGACCAAATTATTAGAATAAAGCAGGGAGAACAGAATGTGTTATGGCCTACGGAAATCAAGTGGTTTGCAAAATCATCCGGTACTACTTCTGAAAGAAGTAAGTTTATTCCCGTTAGTAAAGAGTCGTTGGAAGACTGCCATTATAAAGGCGGAAAAGACATGCTTTGCCTTTATTACCACTATAATCCCAATGGCGGCATTGCTTCAGGAAAAACCCTTGTTTTGGGCGGAAGCATGAACATAAACAGCTTTAGTAATAATTCTTTTTATGGTGACTTATCTTCTATAATTATGAAAAATTTACCATTTTGGGTAGAGTATAAACGAACACCGGAAATGTCAATTGCGTTAATGGATAACTGGGAGGAAAAGATTGAAAAAATGGCACGTTCAACTATGGTGGAAGACGTAACCTTAGTTTCGGGAGTGCCCAGCTGGATGTTGGTGCTAATGAAAAAGATAATGGAGATTAAAGGAGTTGATTCTATTCATAAAGTATGGCCTAATCTAGAGCTGTTTATTCATGGTGGCGTGAACTTTGCTCCTTACAGAAATCAGTTTAAAGCAATTACTGATGTTTCAAAAATGCATTATCAAGAGACTTACAACGCATCTGAGGGGTTTTTTGGAATACAAGATGACTTAAGGGAAAATGACATGCTATTAATGTTGGATTACGGAATTTATTATGAGTTTATTCCTTTTGAAAACATAGAAGAAGATAACCCTAAA
>JAUHYR010000093.1 GCA_030426475.1 Bacteroidia bacterium | reverse complement strand
AATCTTTAACAGTATATCCGGAAACTTGTCCTGCAACATCTAATCTAACCCATCCATAAAGTGTATCGCCACTTGTCACTACTCTTACTCCTAAAAATTTATTACTGGCATTTAAAAAGTTACCATAGGAATATCGATAAGTATTTGTACTAGCACTAAAAGAAGAAACAAATCTAAAATAAGTATAGCTATAATTAGCTAACAACTGGCTGCTTGATCCATTAAAACTTTGAGCTTTTGTAATTGGGTCATTTAAGTTTAAGGCAGCAGGATAGCCTGCAGAAAGTATTTGATTACCAGCCGTACCTAATGGTGATATTCTTAAACTATTTGTAGAAGATCGTATTGCAAAATAAAAGTAGCTAGAATAAGTAGATATAAATGTTGTAGAACTGTTTGTTTTACTTAAATTAAATTGAAAGTCGTTAATCGCATCATTGTTGATATCAATGTCAAATGAACCTGGATTGGTAAATACTGAATCAGGATTTATATCAGTATAATTTATTTGAGCATTTGCGGCAGGAGCAAGCGCAACAACAGAACCGGCTAAAGCGCTATAGGCTTTAATTTTTTCAGAAAGAGTAGAGGCTTTTTTCATAGGTTTAAGTATTTTACAGACACAATCTTACGTCTTTTTTTTCAAAAAAAAAAGAGCCTAAATAGTTAGGCTCTTAAATTTTATTAACCTTATTAAAATTTACTTCAAATAAACTCTGAAAGATTTAGTGCCTTCTTCGTTAGATACTTGTACTAAGTAAACACCGTTCACTAAATTGTTGGTTTGAATTTCTTCTCTTGATTGAGTTAGGTTTCCTTTCATAATTTCTTTACCTGAAAGGTCAAGAACTTTATAAGAAGTATTTGCTAAAGCCCCTTTGTTTTCAATAACAATTGATTTGTCAAAGGAATACACTTTGAAATCTCCTTTGTTGCTTTCTTCAATACCAACCGCAGGGTTAAGCATAAAAGTAGGGGAGCCTACAGAAATTTCCGGCTCGGTAGCATTAATCCCATCTGGAATGCTTAGTACAAATATTTTATAGTTTACCCAGTTAGTAATAGGGTTGCCGTCTGTATCTAATAAACCTGCATTAAGCGTAGCATTAAAGTTAGCACCGTTAGGAATATGTTTTTGGTATCTTGCTGGTACAATAGTTTTTGCAAAGGAAGCTGTCATTAAACTAGCCTGACTCGCTTCTACCACAAAAATTCTGTACTCAGAAACTTTAGTTTCATCAGCAGCTTTGTTAAACTGGCAGTGAATATCTGAGGCATCATAGTTATTTGCCATATCCATACCAGTAGGCATTAATGCCGGACTAGATTTGATGTTTCCTTGGTCACCTGCTTTAATAGGAATGCTAGGGCAGGACTGATAAGCATAATCCTTAACAGTATAGCTGGTAACGCCACCACTAACATCCAGCCTTATCCATCCATATAAAGTATCGGAGTTTGCAACTACCCGAACTCCCATATACTTATTACTTGCGTTAATGAAATTCCCGTAAGAATATGAAGATGTATAAGAATATGAGCTTCCATTCCATGTGGAATAATTAAAAGTATAGTAAAAAGAAGCAACCCAATTTGGAGTGTTTGTTCTCCATGTAGACTGAGAACTGCTAATTGGGTCGTTTAAATTAAGAGCTAATGGATAGGCACCTGAACCAAGTACTGCATTTCCGCTGGTGCCTAAAGGTGTTAATCTTAGTGTGTTTTTTATATTTAGCTGATAACTAAATGAATATGAGCTTGATGAGTAATAATAATAATTTGTAGTTGTACTAGCGGATTTAGCAAAATTAAACTGAAAATCATTAATTGCATCGTTATTAATGTCAATATCAAAGTTTCCGGGATTAGTAAATACAGAATCCGGGTTAATGTCAGTATAATTAATTTGTGCATTTGCTGCAGGAGCTAAAGCTACAACTGAACCGGCTAGAGCACTATAAGCCTTAATTTTTTCAGAAAGAGTAGATGTTTTTTTCATATAGAATTATTTAATTCGGATGCCAATTTACATCTTTTTTTGACACAAAAAAGGGCTTTTATATAAAAGCCCTAAAATTTAATATTTAGTTAAAGTTATTGAGGTTTTTTTACAAAGGCTTTAATATTTAATACTGTGGTGGAAGGTTCAGTATTAGCAACTAAAGTAACCGTTTTGCTTTGTGCATTTTCTTGTTTTCCGGGACTGTAAACTACTTCAATTTCACCAGTTTCGCCCGGAGGAATAGGTTCTTTTGGATAACTTGGAACTGTACACCCACATGATCCTTGTGCACTTGAAATGATTAATGGGTTAGAGCCTGTATTGGTAAACTTAAATTTGTATTTGTTTTCACTATCCTGCATAACTTCACCAAAATCATGATCCATTTTTTCAAATGCGATAGATGTAGGTGGTCCTGCAGGAGCTGCAGGTTGGTCATTATTTGGGTCAACCTTGATGCTTTGATCTCCAAATGGGTTATTTGGATCGTCAGGATGGCCTGCATGGGGATTGTTTATTGCATTTGGGTTAGCAAATTGGTTGTTGTTTACAGCATTGCTTGATTCATCTTCGGAATCATCTGACATTAACTGATAAGTATTAAATACTGTTAAAACAGCAATTATCCCTAGTAAACCTAATTTTAAATTTTCTTTCATCTTTTTAAAATTTCACCAAATATATTAATTGTAAACAAAATCAAAAAGGAGCGACTATTTATAACTTAACTGTTCCTTTTTAAATGTGTTGTCTTGCATTACTTCTAAAGCTTTAACATACGTTTCAGAAAGTGGATTAGTTATTTCAAAATATGCACTTGAATCCCAAATGGTTCTGGCTATAATACCTTTTATTTGAGTATCAATAACTGTTTTTGATTTTAAATATTCATCTTCTTTATATTCAACTCCCTTTAATGCAGCAAATTCAGTAAATTCATTTGAGATTTTATTGTCAATTATAAAATTGCTTTTAAATAGCTCAAATGTTCTGTATTTTTCTTTAATGCTTCCTCTATTGGCATCAAGGTAGTTAAGTACAAAGTCATTAATAACTCCTTTCCTTACTACTTTGCTATAATAATTTGATGTAAAGGAAGTATCGAGTGAAACAAAAACATCAGGTAAAATTCCACCTCCGCCAAAAACAATTCTACCATTAGGAGTTTCAAACTTTAATGAGTCGGGCATTTTAATGCTGTCTTGAGAATACATTTCACCGTGTTCAAGTCTTCGTTGAATTTCTTTGTAATAATCATCTTTTCCGTTTTCATAAGGCCTTTGAATACATCTTCCGGTTGGGGTATAATATCTAGCAGTTGTTAATCTTACCACAGAGCCATCCGGTAAATTCATAGGACGTTGAACTAGACCTTTTCCAAAAGAACGTCTCCCAACAATCAAGCCTCTATCATGGTCTTGAATAGCACCGGAAACAATCTCACTTGCCGATGCAGAGGCTTCGTCAATCATAATAACAAGTTTACCTTTTTCAAAACCACCTTTTGATGTGGACTTATATTCTTGTCTTCTTTGATTAACTCCTTCGGTGTAAACAATCATTTTATCATTTTCTAAAAATTCATCCGCCAAGAGTTGTGAGATATGAAGGTATCCACCTCCGTTTCCTCTTAAATCAAGAATTAGGTGTTCCATACCTTTTGATTTTAGGTCGCTAAGGGCTTTTACAAACTCTTCATGTGTTTGTTTTGCAAAACGATTTACCTTAATGTATCCAATTTCAGGAGTAGCCATATAACTTGCATCTACACTATATATGGGTATAGCATCTCTGGTAATGGTGTAGTCTAAAATTTCTTTTTCGCCTCTTCTGTAAATACCAACACTTACTTTAGTTCCTTTTTTTCCTCTTAACTTTTCCATCACATCACTGTTCTTAATACCTATACCTGCAACATTATCGTATTCAATTTCAACAATTCTATCTCCTGACCTTATCCCTAATTTTTCAGACGGTCCACCTGAAATAGGAGAAACAATAACAATGGTGTCATCAACAATGTTAAACTGAACGCCAATGCCATCAAAATTACCTTCTAATGGCTCGTTCATTTTTTGTACTTCTTTTGCTGGAATATAATTAGAGTGAGGGTCTAACTCCTTTAACATTCCGACAATTGCATCTTCAACAAGCTTTTCTTCCTGAATAGAATCAACATACTGTCTTTTAATTTGCATAACCAGGTATTCAAATTTTTCAACACCAGCCTGACTGTAAATTGAATTGATTGCAAATAGAATTAATAATGTAGAGAGTAATTTTTTCATGAAAATAAATTTTTCTTAAAGTTACTGATTAATGAGATAATGAATGTTATGAATTTTCATAAAATGTGTTAAATGGTTTATTTGAGATAGTATTTTATTTTTATAACTAATTGAAAAAAAGAAATTTATGATGGTTTTTAATTTTTTGGCACAGCATTTGAATTAAGGGAGATAAGTTTAATTTAAAGAATGGAGGAACCAAATTATGAAAACAACAATTACAAAATTAGCTTTAGTTCTCCTGGTAGGATTAACAAGTTTAAACGTAAAAGCAAATCATCAGTTATCTGATGTGGATATTAAACTTTGGAATAATTCACCGTTTTACATTGAGTTTGATTATCAACGTTACAATACAAACGGTTTTTTCAGCCTTCAAAATGTAACTCCTGGCTATCATCAAGTAAAAATTATGCAGCATTTTGTTAATCCTAATGGTTATGGTGGAGGAAATGTTAAAGTGTTATATGCCGGAAAAATTCATGTTCCTGTTGCTTCAAAGCTTAGAGTTAAAGTTCAGCCTAATCATCAGTTAATTTTAGCTACACAACCATTATATAATCAATATAACGGTGGTAATTGTGGAAATGGAGGTTATGGTGGAAATGGAAACTACTGGAATAATAATGGCTACGGAAATGGTGGGTATGGGAATAACGGAAGTGGATACGGAAACAATGGAGGTGGATATGGACAACCATATTTTCAAGCCATGAATGAATATGAGTTTAATGGATTATTGAATACGCTTAATAATGCAAGTTTTGATAACACCAGATTAACTATTGCAAACCAAGCAATAATGAATAATTACTTAACTGTAAATCAAGTGAAAGCTATTATGAATGTGTTTAGCTTTGAAAGTAATAGATTAAGTTTTGCTAAAAGTGCTTATGATAGAACAATAGATAAACAAAACTACTACTTAGTAAATGATGCCTTTAGTTTTAGCAGCAGTATTCATAGCTTGAATAATTATATCAACGGATTTAGCGGTTAATTTTAGCGGGTTAACCGAAGGGTGAAATCCCGAGCATTGCTCGGGATTTTTTATTTATTAATAAGATGAATAAATGTCGGTAAATGATCTGAATACCCTGCATGGTAAGTATTACCACTATATGTTCTGTTAGGTCTTAAATCTTTGTATTTCGGATGTTCATACATCATCCAATCATAATTTAAAATATTAACCTGGTTTTCTTTTAATCTTAGTTTAGAATTATTTGAAACCATATTTTTTGAAACAATAACCTGATCTAACATAGACCATTCCCCTTGGTAATTGTGAGTTCCAATGTTTTTTTTAGCTATATTGTAAGAAACATTGAATAGTTGTTTTTCTGAAATTGTAGTGTCGGCTTCAAGGTAATTAAGAACACTATTGTTTAATGGAGTGTCGTTAAAATCACCCATAATCAAAATATTGGCTAAACTATCCTTTTTTAAAAGGGCATTTATCTCTTTTTTTAATGTTTTTGCAGCCGTTATTCTATTAATTTCAGATTCTTCTTCACCACCTCTTCTTGACGGCCAATGGTTTACAAATACGTATAACTTTTCAAAATTGTACAAAACTAACTCCACCATTAGAATGTCTCTTGTAGGTTTTCCTTCGGGTAATGCAACATTTATTTTTTTAGAAGCATTAACTGATGCATATTTTTTTTGATAAATCAATCCGACATCAATTCCTCTTTGGTCAGGACTATCATAATGAATATATTCATACTCTCCTTTTTTTAAACTTGGTTGATTAACTAAATCTTTAATGACAGTTTGATTTTCAATTTCACAAAGTCCAACAATTAAGGGTAATTGTTTTTTATTTTCAGATGAAATTACTTTAGATAGATTTTCTAGTTTTTGATTGTATTTTTCTGTATTCCACTTTTTTTCTGAAGAGGGTAGATATTCTTCATCAATAATTTCCGGGTCATCAATAGTATCAAATAAGTTTTCTACATTATAAAAGCCGATTGAAAAGGAAGTGATTTTTTTTGGAGGAGAAAACTCACGATAATCAGTTTTTATTTGGGAGCATGAGTTTAGAGTAATTAAGAGTAGGGTAAGTGATTTCCACATATTGTTGAAGGAATTTATTAATTGTAATGTTTGTCTATTTTTTCTGCTAGTGCTCTATCTTTTTCCGTAACAATGTTTCCTTCAGAATGTGTGTTTAGTTTTATAATTACTTTGTTATACTCATTACTCCAATTTGGATGGTGATTCATTTTTTCTGCTTCAAGAGCCACTTTGGTCATAAAAGCAAAAGCGTTTATAAAGTCTTTAAATTCAAAAGTTTTAGTCAAACTATTATTTTCTTCCTTCCACATATCTTTTAGTTTTTACAAAAATAAAAAAGTCTCAATCAATGACTGAGACTTTACGGTTAAATTAAGATTATCTCTTAACGCATTTTTATGTCGTAAGTTTTTTTGCCAATCGTTACAGTGGCATCGTTATTACAACCTTCATTTCTATCACCAAAATCTACGGTTCTGGTTTTTAATTCTTCAGGAACAATTTCTAATGTGCCTTCTTTTATCCATCTACAACCTACTTGAATGATTAGAGGTTTAGTAACCTCAATTGTGTAGGCTCTTCCTTCTCTTGTAATTCCTCCACCATTTCCGGTTATAGAGTAAATATCATCAAAAATTCCGCTAAGTCCACTAGTAACCCAGGTAGTGCTTTCACCTTCTATCCACTCTCTATTTCTATTTGATTCATAGGTGATAATATCAGACTCTGGAGTAGTTACTTTTCCATCAACAGTAATAGTATAGTTTAAATTACCGGCACTATTTCGCCCGTTGTTTGTAATGGTTTTTGTTCCTTCAACCTTGTAATCATTTACGTAATAATTTTCAGGTGTAACTGTAATTTTAGTTCCAGCATCTCTGTATTTTCCTGTAAATACGGCTTTTATTTTACCTCTTCTGTTCACATTGTCATTGCCTTGGCAGTTAGAAGTTCCAAAATCAACTATCATTGTTTTTGGAAAGGTGGTGTCCGGTAAGTCCGGTGTTAAAGTTACCGTAGCACAACTTCCAAATGAATATGCCCTTTCTTCACTAAGTCTCAGACCTCCTTCATCATCAGCGGCTTCGTTCGTAATCTTAAAAATATCATCAAATGATGCTTCTGCAATTGAGTTGTCTTCAGAAGTAGTTGTTTCTTTGTTTAACTTTCTTTTTTTACAAGATTGAACCGTAAAAAGTAGAGTTCCTGCAATGGCTAAAATCAAAATTGATTTAACGTTATATTTCATTTTTTTAGTTTTAAAGCTAACTTAGACGTAAAATTACCAAAAAGGTTTTAAATGGCTAAATTAAAGCTTGATTTGCATGACATCTATAACAAAAGTAATGCCATAGAAAGTGAGCTAAACAGGATAATACATGAGGCGGTAGATAAGAAGATTGAATTGGTAGAAATAATTCCTGGAAAAGGCTCAGGGCAATTAAAGAAAGCTGTAATTCGATTTTTAGAGAGAAAGGAAATAAAGAAATTATATCATAGAATAGACAAGGATTCTAAAAACTTTGGAAGAATTTTCGTTAGGTTTAAATTTTAATGCTCTAACTTAGCCGAAAATTAGTTTTAATGTTTACACCCGGAAGAATAATATTTGCGATTTCCTTTATAATTGTTTTTATAATAGGGATGATATTGGCCTATCGTAAGGATGCTAAAAAATCTCCTTGGTACTTTAAAGGAACAACGGTGTTTTGGGTAATTTTAGCTATAATATTAGCAAACGTAATTTTTCATTTGTTTGGAAAAAGCTAAAGACTTTTTTCAACCTCAAGTGTCCAGGCTTCAGGCTTCTCTTTAAACAACACCTTTGTTTTTCCCCAGGTAGATTTAAATAACTCTGAATGACGATAATTTTCTAGCGACTCAGGGTTATCCCATACACTTCTTGTAAAAACAATTGATTTATTATCCTTTCCTTGTAATAGCTCTAATGATTGAACTCCTTCAAAGTTCCTTATCTTTTCACAGGAAGAATTGAAAATTTCTTTAAATGAATCAATTTCATTTTCTCGGAATTCCATTTTTACAAAACGTACAATCATGTTAGCAACTCTATTCTAATTACACTTCCAATTTCTAAACCTAAAAGTCCTTTCGCACTTCCTTTGTTTATGGCTATTTCCAACGTTCCGGAAGAGCTAAATAGAGCAACTATTTCTCCTTCTACAACATTGTTATATATGTCAGAAATCTTGTCTATTAAGTATTCACTTCCCCTGAGGTAAATATTAAATGGTCTGCCTTTCGTAAATTCCTTAAATTGGTTTTGAGTAATATTGGTGATTAAATTTCCGTAATGATCGATATATGTGACCATCCCTTTTAAAGCATTATCTTCAGTTACAGGAGTAAATACGGTTCTGGTTACATATTCTTTTGCTTCCGGGCCAAGTAATTCTATAGAGCCACCTTTTGCTAAATAACAAGCCGCTTTTACTAAAACATCTTTAGTTAAAAATGATGAGCTTAGTGAAGTTTCAGGTAGAGCTATTGTTACTATCTTATCCGGTTTTTTTTCAAAAATAAGAGATAGAATTCCGTTATCAGCAGCAATAAAATAATGGTTATTATAAAAAGCTGCTAAAAGCGGATTGTCAAGATCTCCTTCAACGTTCACACCTATAATATGTACAGTTCCCTTAGGAAAGGTGTGAAAAGAATTTTTTATTACAATAGATGTTTTTAGTAAGTCAAAGGGAGGAATAGCGTGAGTAATATCAACAATATTAACTCCGGGTAATTGGCTATAAATAGTTCCTTTAACTACTGCAAGGTAGTAATCTTTATATCCTAGGTCTGTTGTTAGCGTTATAAATGGCATTTTTTGCCTTTTTATTTTTCTTTTATTCTTTTAGACGAATCAAAATTAGTTATTTTCGTATTCCATTTTTAATATTTACAAAAGTTAATTAACAATTGAATCTTTGAAAGAGAAAGAAATTAAAATAACAACTGTTGACCCTGTTGAATTGTTTGGAGTGAATGAGTCTCATCTTAAACTTTTAAGAGAATATTTTCCTAATCTAACTCTTGTAGCAAGAGGAGAAGTGTTGAAGATAATTGGAAAAGCATCTGATATTAAAGTTTTCGAAAGCAAATTTAAATTGATAGTTGCTTATTTGTTAAAGTTTAAAGAGCTAACTACTAATAATATTGAACGAATTTTAGAGTCTGATAACGATACGGCATCAAGAAATAACGAATCTTCAGATGAAGTACTTGTTTTTGGAAATAATGGATTGGTAATAAAGCCCAAAACAGCTAATCAAAGAAAGTTCGTAGATTCTTGTAAGAAGAATGATATGGTTTTTGCCATTGGACCAGCCGGTACAGGAAAAACTTATATTGCTGTTGCTTTGGCTGTAAAAGCTTTAAAAAATAGAGAAGTAAGACGTATAATTCTTACAAGGCCTGCTGTAGAAGCCGGAGAAAACTTGGGTTTTTTACCCGGTGATTTAAAGGAAAAGTTAGATCCGTATTTGCAACCTCTTTATGATGGCTTGAGGGATATGATTCCCGGAGATAAACTTCGTTCTTATATTGAGGAAGGAATTATTCAAATTGCTCCTTTAGCGTTTATGAGAGGACGAACTTTAGATAATGCATTTGTAATTTTAGATGAAGCACAAAATGCTACCCAAAGTCAGTTTAAAATGTTTTTAACCAGAATGGGAAAGTCCGCCAAGTTTATTGTTAATGGTGAT
>JAUHYR010000004.1 GCA_030426475.1 Bacteroidia bacterium | reverse complement strand
GGGCCACATTTCTGTTCCATGAAAATTACGCAAGACGTTAGAGATTACGCAGCTCAAAAAGAATTGGAAGAAGAAAAGGCATTAGAAAAAGGTATGGAAGAAAAGTCGAAAGAGTTTATTGAAAAGGGAGGAGAAGTTTACATTTAAAATTTAGGTAAAAATACTGAGGCTTATTTTTAATAAATAGTCTATGTTTGAAGACACAAAATTTAAACACTGAAATTACTGGTTATATCATACCCTAAAGCTTTTGATTCGGAATACGAAACCGTTATCAGCTTATTTGAAAATGGTTTACAAACGTTTCACCTAAGAAAGCCTGATTTTACTATCGAACAAATAAGAAATTGGTTAAATCATATCCCATTAAAGTTCCACAAAAAAATAATGCTTCACTCTTTTCCTGAATTGCTAAGAGAGTATGAATTAAAAGGTTTTAACTTTAATAAAAGATATGCCGTTAATCTAAGTTTAGTTGGCAATTATCCTGAAAGTGTCTTTTCTATTTCCACACATCGTTATTCTGACCTAGAAAAAATTGACTCTACTATTCAATATGCCTTTTTATCTCCAATTTACGATAGTCACTCTAAAAAAACACACAAATCTAAATTTCAAGACAGAAAATTGTTAACAGAAAAAGTACACTCTTATAAAACTAAACTTAATATTATTGCCCTTGGCGGAGTTGATTATACCAATGTTGAAGAAAGTTATAGTTATGGATTTGACGGTGTGGCACTCATTGGATATCTTTGGCGACCTGTCCTCAAAAACAAAGACATTGATAAAACCGTTAGTCGGTTTTTGAAACTAAAACAAATATGCTCAACGCTAGACCATACGTCCTCAGTATTGCCGGGTTCGACCCAAGCGGTGGAGCAGGAATTTTAGCCGACATCAAATCATTTGAAAGCCTTAAAACAATTGGCTTGGGAGTAATTACCGCAAACACCATTCAAACTGAAGACACCTTTTTAAAACCAAATTGGATTAAGGAAGAGGAAATCCTTGAACAACTAAACACTATTTTACCAAAGTACAAAATTGAATTCTGTAAGATTGGATTAATAGAATCTGAAAGTGTTTTAAAAAGTGTAATTAAAACACTAAAATCTCATCATCCGGAAATTAAAATTATTTGGGACCCCATTATTTCTGCTAGTTCAGGCTTTGATTTTCATCAGAGCTTTTCAAAAGAAATATTAAAAGAGTTGTTCTTAATCACTCCAAACTTAAATGAAATTGAGGCCTTTGGTTCTCAAAAAAAAGAAGTAAAAGAAATAGGTCTTGAATTAAGTTCTCTTTGCCATGTGTATTTAAAAGGAGGGCATAGTAAAGAAAACAAAGGAAAAGACTATCTATTTATTAAAGAAGGAAAATTATATCCTTTTAATTCAAAAAAAGGAACTTACTTTCCAAAGCACGGTAGCGGATGCATATTTTCTAGCGCACTAACAGCATCATTAGCAAAAAATAAATCTTTAATTAAATCTTGTCTCATAGCAAAAGACTATGTTTCAAAAGCTTTAAAAAGCAATAAGTCTCTTTTAGCCTATCACTCATAGTTGGAAAAGCTGCAATACATATCCTCCGGAAACTCAATAGAAGAACACATCTCTAATATTACCAAAGCGTCTAGAAATGGAGTGAAATGGGTTCAACTACGCTTGAAAAAATACTCAGAAAAAGAAATCAGAGAAGCCGCTCTTGAAGTAAAAAGTATCACTGACAGGTATAAGGTAACTTTTATTTTAAATGACTATTTGCATATTGCAAAAGAATTAAATTTAGACGGAGTACATCTGGGGAAAAATGATTTTTCTGTTTTAACGGCTAAAGAACAATTAGGTGAAAATAAAATTGTAGGTGCAACAGCAAATACATATGAAGATATTGTAAACGCTTATAATCAAGGAGCCAGTTATATCGGTCTCGGCCCGTTTCGATTTACTACAACAAAAGAAAATTTATCTCAAGTTTTAGGTATTGAAGGCTATAGAAATATTATGTCCAAACTTAAAACGAATGGTATCAAATTACCTGTTTATGCCATTGGAGGAATTCAAATAAAAGACATACCACCACTTATGGAAACAGGAGTTAGTGGCATTGCTGTTTCTTCACTCATTTCAAAATCGGAAAATAAAAAAGAAACAATTCGCCAAATTTTTCAACAATTTCAGTAATCTTCACTCATTAACTTTACCTTTGTAAGGTGGAAAAGTTAGTTATCGCAAATAAAGAATTTGAATCAAGATTATTCTTAGGAACAGGTAAGTTTTCATCTTACGATTTAATGGAAAAATCCATTCTTGCCTCAGCTTCTGAATTGGTTACTGTTGCTTTAAAAAGAGTAAATCTTACTGAAGGAGAAAACGACACTATTTTGTCTCACCTAAATCATGAACACATTAATTTACTTCCTAATACTTCAGGTGTAAGAAACGCTAAAGAAGCTGTTTTTGCTGCTGAGTTGGCAAGGGAAGCATTAGAAACGAACTGGTTGAAACTAGAAATTCACCCAGACCCAAAATACCTTTTACCCGATCCCATTGAAACTTTAAAAGCTGCGGAAGAATTAGTAAAAAAAGGATTTATTGTTTTACCTTACATCAACGCTGACCCGGTAATTTGCAAACGATTGGAAGATGTGGGAACTGCAGCAGTTATGCCTTTGGGTTCTCCAATTGGCACCAATAAAGGTTTAGAAACCTTGGCAATGCTTAAAATCATTATTGCACAAAGTAACATTCCTGTGGTAATTGATGCCGGAATTGGTAGTCCATCGCATGCGGCACAAGCTATGGAAATTGGTGCGGATGCCGTTTTGGTAAATACAGCCATTGCAGTTTCTCAAAATCCTGTAGAAATGGCGGAAGCATTTAAATTAGCTACCATTGCAGGAAGAATGGCCTACGAAGCAAAGCTGGGAAAAGTGAACGAAAAAGCAGAAGCTAGCAGCCCGCTTACCCAATTTCTTTCATAAATGAACACCAACTTTTCCGATATAGCTAAACAATTTGACTGGGAAGAAATAACTCGTTCCATCTACTCCAAAACATCAACTGATGTTGAAGCTGCCTTAAACAACCTCACTCCAACATTAGAAGACTTTAAAGCACTCCTCTCTCCTGCTGCCGAAAACTACTTGGAAGAAATGGCACAAAAAAGCCAATACCTCACCAAAGAACGATTTGGCAACACTATTCAAATGTATATTCCGTTTTATTTAAGCAATGAATGCCAAAATATTTGCACTTACTGTGGCTTTAGTCTGGATGTAAAAATTCCAAGAAAAACCCTAACTGACAATGAAATTATTGAAGAAGCAAAAGCCATTAAAAAATTGGGCTACGACCATGTTTTATTAGTTACCGGTGAAGCCAACAAAACAGTGGGAGTTGATTATTTAAAAAATGCCATTCGATTAATTAAACCCTATTTTTCACAAATATCTATTGAAGTTCAACCTATAGAAACAGAAGAATATCAGACTTTAGTAGAGGAAGGCTTACATGCCGTTTTGGTTTATCAAGAAACTTATCACAAAGAAAATTACAAGATTCATCATCCTAAAGGAAAAAAATCAAATTACGAATACCGACTAGAAACCCCTGAAAGATTGGGTAAAGCAGGAATTCATAAAATGGGTTTGGGAATTTTGATTGGTTTGGAAGACTGGCGTACCGATTCCTTTTTTTGTGCTGCACACCTAAACTATTTAGAAAAGAAATTTTGGCAAACCCGTTATTCTATTTCATTTCCGAGATTGCGACCACATGCCGGTGGAACCAAATTAAAATCAGTGATAACTGATAAACAATTGGTACAACTTATTTGTGCATACCGAATTTTTAATCAGGAGCTGGAGCTAAGCATGAGTACCAGAGAATCAGAAAATTTTAGAAACAATATTATTAAGTTAGGAATTACCTCCATTAGCGCAGATTCTAAAACCGAACCAGGTGGTTATAACAAACCAAAAGAAGCTTTAGAGCAGTTTGAAATTGATGATAAACGCTCTACCGAAGAATTTGCTAATATTATTAAACAACAAGGCTACGAACCCGTTTTTAAAGATTGGGATAAAGTGTTGCAGTAAATGATTTACAAAACAGCTTTAACTTTTTTCTTGTTGGCTATTTCTCTAGTAGCAAACTCCCAGTTTGTTACTGACCAACAATGGATACAATACTCAAATCAAGTAAAACTAAAAAATGATTTTGTCATTAACTCTGACGCTAACATTAGATTTCAAAATACGTTTTCACATTTTGTGCTTTATTTAGTTAGAAGTACTGTTGCAAAAGAATTTACTGAAAACATATCCGTTGCAGTGGGTTTTGCCTATGCAGGGCAAGTAAACAACAATGATTTAATACGCAACGAATTCAGACCACACCAAGAATTTAACCTAAAAAACAAGCTTAAGTTTTTTACCCTAAACCATAGAATTAGAGTAGAAGAAAGATTTTTTTCAAGTAGCAAAAAAAGTTATTTTCCAAAACAAACCGATTTTAACTTTAGATTTCGATACAGATTATTAGTAGAAGCAGAACTAATAAACTTTAACGAAGAAAAAAAACTAAACCTATTGCTTGGAAATGAATTCTTTTTTAACCCAAGCGCAAATAAAGTTTATGAACAAAACCGTTTTTTAATTGGTCCTGAAATGAAATTTAGTAAAAAGTTAGTTTTTTCAATGGTATATAACTACCAAACTTCTTCAAACACCACAACCCATGTGTTTTGGTTGAATATTAAGCACTCCATTAACTAAATTTATATGTCATTATTTTCTAACAATGAAACTCTTTTTCGTTAATTTTGGAAAATGAAAATCTACTACTTTTTTACATTTTTGTTACTACTACCGGTTTTGTTTGGGTGTAAAAAAGATAAATCGGCTGCTACTACTCCCTGTCCAAATTGGGAAATCAAGCAATATTTTGAATGGCCTAGTGGTGGTTATTATTCGTATTCAACATATTCAATTATTGGAAATTCAAGTAACCTATATTTTATTTTTAATAAATATTCTGGAACTACAATTACTGCTAGTATTTTTAATTCAAAGGATTATGGAGTAACTTTCAATCAAATAGCCAATGGCGCAGGATATATTGAACTGCCCACAAATATTTTCGCCTTAAAGGGAGATACGGTTATAGCCTATTTTCAAGGTGCAGCTGGTTGTAGCTTAAGATTTTCTTGTGATGCTGGTACTACATGGAAAAGTGTTGGTTGTGGAGGTATACCTAAATATGAAACCCCTATTTATTTTCACAATTCATTGCACGGTTATATAACTGTTGAAAATGGCTTAATTGAAACATTTGATGGAGGTAATACATGGAAAATTGATAGTAACCTAATTAATTTTGATATAAAAGACATCAAATTCATTGACGACAGCACTGGGTTTTTAATTACAAACAATCATTGTCTTAAAACAATAAATTCTGGATTAAAATGGGATACAATATATCAAAGTAGCTTTGATTTAAAGAAAGTTTATTTTATGGATTCTAAAAATGGAGTTATTCATGGAAAAAAATTACTTAAAACCTCTGATGGAGGTTTGACTTGGAATATTATTTACTCTAGTGAACTTAGGAGTGTTGTTTATAAAGACATAAGTACTATTTATGCCACAACATTAAAAAATGAAGTGATTTTCTCGACTGATGCCGGTTCTAGCTGGACAACAGAATGTCAACACATATTAGATATTGGTGAAATCAATTTTATTGGTTCAAATTATTTTATTGGAGTTAATGGGCCTTATGATCAGAACAATAATTTTTATAAAAAATATTATATACTCAAAGGGAAATAAATGCTAAAACTAAAACTTCCAACGGACCCCAGATGGGTAAACATTGCGGAAAAGAATATTGAAGAAATTCTTACCGACCATGCGTATTGTGAGCAAAAAGCCGCTTCTAATGCCATAACCATTATGGTAAAAAGCTGTGATTATCCTGAAATTGTGAGAGAAATGTCGGAGCTTGCTCGTGAAGAACTAGAGCATTTTGAACAAGTGCTAGATAAGCTGGCTGAACGCAATTTAAAGTTAGGAAAAGAAAGAAGAGATGATTACATACATGATTTACTCAACTTTATTCAAAGAGATGGAGATAGAAATACCGCTTTAGTTGAGCGTTTGCTTTTTGCTGCCATGATAGAGGCTAGAAGCTGTGAGCGTTTTAAAGTTTTATCAGAAAACATTAATGACCCTGAGTTGGCTAAATGGTACCATGAATTAATGATATCGGAAGCTAATCATTATACCTTATTTATAAAGTTGGCTAAAAAGTATTCCGAGCGTGTAGATGTAGATAAGCGCTGGAAAGAGTTTTTAGAATACGAAGGAAAAATCATTCAGAAATACGGAAAAAAAGAAACCATTCACGGCTAGGCTTTTGCCATTACATGATATTCCGGGTCATCTTCGCTTTTCTCAATTACATTTGCTAAAGTAGGCGATGCTTTTACCATTAATCGCTGACATTCATCACTCAGGTGTTTGATGCGAATATTTTTTCCTTTGGCATTATAGCGTTCTACTAAATTAAACAATACTTCCAAAGCAGAATGGTCGGAAACTCTTGATTCCAAAAAATCAATTTCTACATTTTCAGGGTCATTATTTACATCAAACTTGCTGTTAAATGCTTGTATGCTTCCAAAAAATAACGGCCCAAAAATTTCATACACTTTTGTGCCGTCTTCTTTTACATGTTTCCTTGCACGAATACGTTTGGCATTTTCCCAGGAAAAAACCAATGCGCTTATTATTACACCTGAAATAACCGCAATGGCCAGATCAAAAATTACGGTTAATGAAGAAACGGCTATTAACACCACTACATCACTAACCGGTATTTTATGTAATATTCTAAAACTACTCCAGGCAAACGTTCCAATTACCACCATAAACATCACTCCTACTAAGGCTGCAATTGGCACTTGCTCAATTAAACCTGATGCAAACAAGATAAAAACCAATAAAGCTAAGGCAGCCGTAATTCCCGAAAGTCTTGTTCTACCACCACTTTTAATATTAATGATTGATTGTCCTATCATGGCACAACCACCCATTCCGCCAAACAAACCCGTTACAATGTTCGCTCCGCCCTGTGCCAAGCACTCTCTGTTTGAATTCCCTCTTGTCTCTGTGAGCTCATCTACCAAATTTAAAGTCATCAAAGATTCAATTAAACCTATTGCTGCTAGAATAAGCGCATAAGGGAAAATAAATTTTAAAGTTTCCCAGTTCATGGGAATTTTATTAAAAATATCAAACTGAAATTGAGGCAGTCCACCTTTCAAACCTTCTCCTCCTCCATCTCTAATAAAACTCCCTACCGTTGCTACATCTAAATTTCCAAAAATAACAATGGCAGATACTACTAAAATAGCTATTAAGGCTTCGGGCAGTTTTTTACTTAGCTTAGGCAAGCCAAACATAATTAGCATGGTTAGTCCTACTAAGCCTAGCATAATAAAAAGTTCTGCTCCTTGCATCCAAACTTTTTCACCGTCAATCACCTCCTTAAACATTCCGAGTTGAGACAAGAAAATTACAATTGCCAGACCGTTTACAAATCCCATCATTACCGGATGAGGAATTAACCGTACAAACTTTCCAAGCTTAAATACACCTGCCAACATTTGTATAACCCCCATTAAAATAACGGTAGCAAAAAGATAATAAAGACCTAACTCCTCTCCTTCTTGCCCCATAGCATTTCCTTCAGCCACCAGGCTTACCATAACCACAGCTAATGCACCCGTTGCTCCACTAATCATTCCCGGTCTTCCGCCAAAAACAGATGTGATTAAACCAATCATAAAAGCAGCATACAATCCTACTAATGGGTCAACTCCAGCCACAAAGGCAAAAGCAACCGCTTCTGGCACTAATGCTAAAGCAACAGTCAACCCACTCAAGACATCATTTTTTGCGTTTGCTCTTCGCTTTAAAATAAAATTCATTCTTCCAGCATTTTTAAGGGGCGCAAAGCTAAAGGTTTTATCTTCCCTTCCAAATCTTATCTTTGCAGTGATTCAAAAAAATAGCATGCAAAATAAACTCAATAATATTGATTGGGTTGACATCCTAAAGGGAATAGGAATTATTTTAGTAGTTATTGGACACGTTTATAGTGGGTTCATAAGTAAATTTATTTTCCTTTTCCATATGCCTTTATTCTTTTTCATTTCAGGCTTTCTTTTTAAAAAAAATAAAAATCAAACCAGCTACTTTAAAGACAAGGTCAAACAATTACTAGTTCCATATAGTATTTATTTGGTAATCCTTTATCTAACATTTACAGAGTTCCCAAACAATCAAAATGAACTAATCAAATATATTGTTAAACCCATTTTTGGTGGAAGAGCTCTCGTGAATGAAACTGGAGTTTTTTGGTTTATCACCTGTTTATTTTTCACACAACAAATTGCCTGTTACTTAATTAAAACATTCTCTGAAAAGAAAATTAACATTGTTATTATTATTTCATTAGTAATTGCATACCTTGACTCTTATTTTTTTTCACAATATATGATTCCTCTTGCTTTTGATGTAGTGTTTGCTTCACTTCCTTTTTTTTATGTGGGATATATTATTCGTCAAAAAAAATATTTTCCACCACTATTTTTGCTAATAATAGTCTCCATTGTTTCAGTATTTTTACTTTTTGCATTTGAAGACTTTAGAGTAAACATGAAATATGTTAATTATGGAATGCCTATAATCAGTTTATTAGGAGGGCTTTCAATAATATTTTTAATTATGCTTTTTGCAAAGAAAATATCATATTATAAAACCGCTAGCAACTATATCAAGTTGCTAGGTAAATCATCATTAACTATTATGTTCGTACACCAAGCAATACAAATTACTGTTTATAATTACCTTACGCATAATCGTCCATTTAGAGTTTTAATTGCTATACTAATTGCAGTCTTACTCCATCAGGTCTTTTTAAAAACATCATTAACTAGAAAGTTGTTTTTAGGACATAAAAAATAGATTGTATTCTGATTTACTCATAAAAATATTGTTAAACATCTTTCTTCCCTTCCAAATCTTATCTTTGCAAAGGTTCAAAAAGATAGGATGGATTCTGCTCAAGCACAAAAAAGAATTAGTGAATTAACTGATGAATTAAATCAGCACAATTACAATTATTACGTATTATCAAACCCTGTTATTTCCGATTATGAGTTTGATATTCTGTTAAAAGAATTACAAGATTTAGAAGCTAAATTTCCTCAATTTGCCGACCCCAATTCTCCCACCAAAAGAGTGGGTGGAGATATTACCAAAAACTTTGAAACGGTAAAGCATAAGTATCCAATGATGTCGCTTAGCAATACCTACAGCAAAGAAGAATTGATTGATTTTGAAAACAGGATTAAAAAATTGGTAGATGGGGAAATTGAATACGTATGTGAACTAAAATATGACGGTGTAGCTATTGGCATTACGTACGAAAACGGGAAGTTTGTGAGAGCCATTACAAGAGGTGACGGAGAAAAAGGTGAAGACATTAGCGCCAATGTAAAAACTATTAAATCTATTCCACTCCGTTTAAAAGGCGATTATCCAAAAAGTCTTGAAATTAGAGGTGAAATATTTTTTCCGAGAAGTGGCTTCGATAAACTCAACCAAGAACGTGAAGAATTAGGTGAACCAACCTTTGCCAATCCTAGAAATACTGCATCGGGAACACTTAAAATGCAGGATTCATCAGTAGTTGCTTCAAGAGAATTAGATTGCTATTTGTATTTTTTACTGGGCGAAGACCTACCGTTTAATTCACATTACGAAAACATTACTAAAGCTGCCGAGTGGAATTTTAAAGTTCCTTCTCCTCAAAAAAATATGATTACAAAATGTAAAAATATAGAGGAGATTATTGCTTTTGCAGATTATTGGGATAAAAACAGATACAGCTTAGGGTTTGATATTGATGGTATTGTGGTAAAAGTAAACGATTATCAAAAACAAGAAGAATTAGGCTTCACTTCAAAATCACCCAGATGGGCAGTCGCTTATAAATTTAAAGCTGAAACTGTTTCTACCACATTAAATGAAGTTACCTATCAGGTTGGTAGAACCGGAGCAATTACACCTGTCGCAAACCTAGAGCCTGTTTTATTAGCAGGCACAACAGTTAAAAGAGCATCACTTCATAATGCAGACCAAATAGAAAAACTTGACCTACATGAAAAAGATGTTGTATTTGTTGAGAAAGGAGGAGAAATAATCCCAAAAATAGTTGGTGTAGATGTTTCTAAAAGAAAGCCTGAAAGTTCAAAAATTGAATACATTACTCACTGTCCGGAATGTAATACAAGGCTTATCAGAAAAGAAGGTGAAGCGGTTCACTTTTGCCCAAATGACACAGGATGTCCGCCTCAAATTAAAGGAAGAATACAACACTTCATTAGCAGAAAAGCAATGGATATTGAGGGATTGGGAGAAGAAACAATTGAACAATTATATAATGAAGGTTTAATCTCTTCTATTCAAGACATTTATACCCTTACTGCCGAACAACTTCTTCCATTAGAAAGAATGGCAGAGAAATCTGTAAACAATATGTTGGAAGGAATTCAAAAGTCAAAAGAAATTCCGTTTGAAAGAGTATTGTTTGCTATTGGAATAAGATATGTGGGAGAAACCGTAGCAAAAAAATTGGCTCGTCATTTTAAAAACATTCACAACATCATGAACGCTTCAAGAGAAGAATTGATAGAAGCAGACGAAATTGGAGAAAAAATTGCTGACAGTATTCTTCTTTATTTCCAAAATGAAAAAAATAAAGAAATGATAAATGCACTTATTCAGCATGGCTTACAATTTGAAATAGTAGAACAAGAAGGCGCCAGCGATAAGTTTAAAGGACAGACATTTGTTGTTTCGGGTGTGTTTACCGATTTTTCAAGAGATGAGTTAAAGAAAACCATAGAGCTTAATGGCGGCAAAGTGTCCGGTTCCATCTCCAGTAAAACAACCTATTTAGTAGCAGGAGAAAATATGGGACCAAGCAAAAAGGAAAAAGCTGAAAAGCTAAATGTAACCATGATATCCGAACAAGAATTTAAAGAACTGCTTAACCACTGAAACATTTAACTAAATATCTATTTATTATTTTACTGGGATTAACGTTCACTCATTGTAATCCGACTAAAAAGCTTACAGAAGAGCAATCATTAGTAAGTTCGGTAAAAATTGAGTGTAAAAAATTCCCAAAAGAAAATTGCACGGAAAGTAAAAGTAAATGTAAAGATTGCTTGGTTGATGAAGACGACATTAAGTCTGTTATTAAACAAAAACCCAACCGACAACTTTTTGGGTTTATTCGCTTTCACCTATGGCTTTACAATCACAGCTTAAGAAAAAAAGAAAAAATTGAAAAGAAAAATCAGAAAAAGACAAAAGTTAAAGTAAAAAAGAGAAACAAAAAGGAGAAGATAAATACCAGTGTCGGTGAGCCTCCTGTAATTTTAGACACTCTCCTTACTCAAAAATCTGAAGTTCAAATTAAGCGGTATTTAAACGGCAAAGGATTTTTTAAAAGTGAGGTTACAAGTAAATACAAAGACTACCGTTTTTTAGGGTTTAAACAAAAACAACAAAAAAAGATAGTTTATTCCATTTATACCGGAAGGGCTTACAAAATAAATAACAAATCTTATACAAGTAAGGATAGCACCATTTTGTATTATATAAAACAGGATACCACCAAAAGTTTAGTAAAAAGAGGTGACAGTTTTGATGTCGATAAATTAGAAGCTGAAAGAACTAGAATCACTAAAATGCTTAAAAATCTTGGGTATTATTATTTTGATAAAGAACTAATTACATACAAGGCAGACAGTACGGGTAAAAAAGAAAAAATTGATTTAATATACAACGTAAAGGGAATGCCGGTAAAAGCAAATGATACCGTTATATACAAAATACACCGTAAATGTTATATCAATCAAATAAACGTTTTTGTGAATTGCGATAAAAACGGAAATAAGGACAACTACACTCAGACTATTGTAGAAGACATTAATTTTTATGAACCCGAAGGAAAAAACCAATATAACTACAAAACTCTGGCAAAAGCAGTTCTGTTTAAATTAGACAACTATTATCAATTAGCTCAGCATGACGCCACCTATAAAAGATTAGCAGAGTTAGGAGTTTTTAAGTTTATCACCATAGACATTAATCCGACTCCAAATGATGAAATCCTCCTTAACGTAAATATTGTACTCACATCAAGCAAATCAAAATCGATTACGTTAGAACCAAAACTCACTAACAATATTGGAAACTTAGGAGTATATGCAAACGTTGGGTTTCAGAATAAAAATACATTTAAAGGTGCTGAAAAACTAACTCTAAGTCTTGCCGGAGGACTTCAGGCTCAACAATTATTATTTGAAGATGCAAGTCAACAACAAAGTGATTTAGAAAAAATACCTTATTTCAATACTTATGAAATTGGTCCGGAAATAAAATTAGAGTTTCCTAAATTATTTATTCCGTTTTTAAACCAAGATAAAGTTTCAGAAAATTCAAACCCGTCAACAGAATTCGACCTTATATATAACTTTCAAAAAAGACAAGATTTCTCCAGAAACGTATTTAAAGCATCTATGGGCTATAAATGGAATGAAACCAGACAAAAACAGCACATAATCCAGCCTTTAGAAGTTAGTTTAATAAGGTTGTTTCCAAGCCCGGCATTTAAAGATTTTTTAGCTACATCAAATGATGCCTTTGTCATAAACAGTTATAAAGACCACTTAATTGCCGCATCTACCTATAGCTTTATCTTTAAATCTGACCTAAACAAAAAAAGAAATTACAGCTATTTCAGATTTAATCTGGAAGCTGCCGGTAATTTACTGAATCTATATAGCAATATCACCAACAATAAAAAGGATACGGCAACAGGTAGCTATAATATTATTGGTATCAGATATGCACAATACGTAAAGGCAGACGTAGATTTTAGAAGATATTTTAATTTTAGAGGTTCCAGCTTTGTTGTCAGAAACTATTTGGGAGCAGCAAAACCCTACGGAAATCTAAATGTAATGCCTTTTCAAAGAGCATTTTATGGCGGAGGAGCTAACGAAATGCGAGCATGGCAAGTAAGAACCTTAGGTCCGGGAGGTTTAGCAGACTCTTCCATTTTTACGGCAATTGACCAAGTAGGAGATTTAAAGTTTGAAACAAATTTTGAATATCGATTCGATATTACCAATCTATTTGAAATGGCTGTTTTTACAGATATGGGAAATATTTGGCTACTAGATAAAGACACCCACCGACCTGACGCAGAGTTTCAGGCAGATAAAATATGGAAACACATGGCCATTGGCACCGGAGTTGGATTAAGGCTGGACTTCTCATTTTTTATCCTGCGATTTGATTTAGGTTTTAAACTAAAAAATCCGGCTAGAGATAATCCATACTCAATTGGCTTCCAAAAAAATGAATCGGGTGTATTTAACTTAGGAATTGGTTACCCTTTTTAATTATCTTTACACTATGCTTACTAATCTTAAAGAAACATACAAAAAATACTTCCCCTACTTTGTAGATTTTTGGCACTATATTATAATGATTGTAATCTTCATTATAGCTTCCTTCTTTATTTTTTAATCTCACTTAATTAAGCAATAATAGAATTCTCAATTGTAAAATATCTGTTCTGAATTCTAAATTATTATCTTTGCCATCCCTATATAAAATTATGGCAACAACAACACTTTCAAAAATAGAAGAACTGATTGGCAATGAGGCTCAAAACCTATTGTCTCACGAATGTAAAACCATTACAAAAGAGCAAATTCATCTACCCGGTGCCGATTTTGTTGATAGATGCTTTAAAGACTCTAATCGTAGCTCGCAAGTACTTAGAAACCTTGAAGCAATATACAATCATGGTAGATTATCAGGTACAGGTTATGTTTCTATTCTTCCTGTTGACCAAGGGATTGAACATTCAGCCGGAGCTTCTTTTGCGCCCAATCCAATTTACTTTGACCCTGAAAACATTGTAAAATTAGCCATTGAAGGCGGTTGTAATGCAGTCGCTTCTACCTATGGTGTTTTAGCTGCCTGCTCAAGAAAATATGCACACAAAATTCCATTTATAGTTAAAATTAATCACAACGAGTTTTTGTCTTATCCAAATACGTTCAATCAAATCTTATTCGGAAGTGTAGAAGAAGCATGGAATATGGGCGCTGCTGCTGTTGGCGCAACAATTTACTTCGGTTCACCTGAAAGCGAAAGGCAAATTATAGAAATTTCTCAGGCATTTGAAAGAGCTCATGAATTGGGTATGGCTACTATTTTATGGTGTTACCTAAGAAATAATGATTTCAAAAAAGACGGAGTAGATTATCATACAGCTACTGATATTACTGCTCAAGCTAATCACATTGGTGTTACCATTCAGGCGGATATAATTAAACAAAAGCTTCCAACATTAAATGGCGGATATAAGGCAATTAAGTTTGGAAAAACACATGAAAAGGTATATACCGAATTAACAACAGACAATCCAATTGACCTTTGTCGCTACCAAGTAGCAAATTGCTATATGGGTAGAAACGGATTGATTAATTCAGGTGGTGCTTCAGCAGGAGCTTCAGACTTATCAGAAGCTGTTACAACGGCTGTTATTAACAAAAGAGCCGGAGGTCATGGATTAATTTCCGGAAGAAAAGCCTTCCAAAAACCAATGAAAGAAGGAATTGAACTACTAAACGCAATACAGGATGTTTATTTAGATAACAACATCACTATTGCATAATTTAAAAACCATAAACTTTTTAAATGGCTTGGTTTAGAAGAGATAAAGAAGGAATTACAACTCCCACAACAGAAAAAAAAGAAACTCCGGAAGGATTATGGTATAAATGTCCTGAATGCAATACTGTAGTTACTTCAGAAGATTTTGAAGCAAACCTATGGGTATGTGCAGAGTGTCAATATCATGAAAAAGTTGGTCCGGAAGAATATTTTAAATTCTTATTTGACGGAGGAAAATATAAAGAATTAGACCCTAATCTATATTCAGCTGACCCGCTTGAATTTGAAGACAAAAAGAAATACGCAGACAGAGTAAAAGACACCATGGAAAAAACTAAGCTGAAAGATGCTATAAAAACAGCCCATGGTAAATTAGATAAAAAAGATATCGTTATAGCCTGTATGGATTTCAAATTTATTGGAGGCTCCATGGGTTCTGTAGTTGGAGAAAAAATAGCAAGAGCCATTGAATTTGCCAGAAAAAAGAAATATCCATTCATCATGATTTCAAAATCGGGTGGAGCCCGAATGATGGAAGGTGCTTTTTCATTGATGCAAATGGCAAAGACATCTGCCAGATTAGCTCAATTAGCAGAAGCTAAGGTTCCATACATTTCTATATTAACCAACCCCACTACCGGTGGAGTTACAGCATCTTTTGCAATGCTTGGCGACTTTAATATTGCCGAGCCAAAAGCTCTAATAGGATTTGCCGGACCAAGAGTAGTAAAAGAAACCATTGGAAAAGACTTACCGGAAGGTTTTCAGACCTCTGAGTTTGTTCTGGAAAAAGGCTTTTTAGACTTTATCGTTCAACGAAACGAAATGAAACAAAAACTGGCTCTCTTGCTAAACATGTTAAAAAAATAAAGCATTTCATTAAAAATAGTTGTTCATTAAAAAAAATAGCTATCTTTGCAGCCGTTTAAAAGATTAAAACAAGATGTATTTAACAAAAGAAGCAAAAGCAGAAATTTTTAAAGAGTACGGTGGTAAAGCAGAAAACACTGGCTCAACAGAAGGTCAAATAGCTCTTTTTACAACTAGAATTAATGCTTTAACTGAAAAGTTAAAAGCAAACAAAAAAGACTTAAACACTCAAAGGTCTTTAATTAAAATGGTAGGAAAAAGAAGAAGTTTATTAGATTATATTAAAAATAAAGATATTGAAAAATACAGAGCTTTAATTGATAAGCTTAATATCAGAAAGTAATCATTAAAGATTCTAACATATTTTATTAAAAAAGGGGGCTGCAACAATAGCCCCTTTTTATATTAACCGAATTAAAACTAAATTATATATATGTCAAATCAATTAATTCCAAGTGTATACAAAGAAGTAATAACACTTGAAGATGGAAGAGAGATTTCCATAGAAACAGGAAAATTAGCAAAACAAGCTCACGGTTCCGTAGTTGTTCAATCAGGTAAATGCATGTTGCTTTGCACAGTAGTTTCAAACTACCAGCAAAGTGATGTAGACTTTTTACCACTCACAGTTGATTATAGAGAAAAGTTTGCTGCTGCAGGAAAATACCCGGGTGGTTTCTTCAAAAGAGAAGCTAGACCAAGCGATGGTGAAGTGCTAACCATGAGGTTAGTGGATAGGGTTTTACGACCACTTTTTCCGAAAGACTATCACGCTGAGACTCAAGTTATGATACAGCTTATGTCTCATGACGAAAATGTGATGCCGGATGCCATGGCAGGACTAGCAGCATCAGCTGCAATACAACTTTCAGACATTCCTTTTGAATGTCCTATTTCAGAAGTAAGAGTTGGAAGAGTTAACGGAAAACTAATTATTAACCCAACATTTGCCCAATTAGAAGAGTCTGATATTGATATGGTCATTGGTGCTTCTGCAGATTCAGTGATGATGGTGGAAGGAGAAATGAAAGAAATTTCTGAAGAAGAAATGGTAGAAGCCATTAAGTTTGCTCATGATGCAATAAAAGTACAATGTGCTGCTCAAGTAAAATTAGCAGAAGCATTTGGCAAAAAGCCTGTTCGTGAATATGAGCCGGAAAGAGAAGATGAAGAATTAGCGAAAAAGATTTATGATATGGCATACGATAAAGTTTATGCCGTTGCTAAATCGGGCTCATCTAAACATGAAAGAAGTGAGGCTTTTGCTAAAATTAAAGAAGATATTATGGCAACCTTCTCTGAAGAAGAGTTGGCTGACTTAGGTGGATTGATTTCAAAATATTACTCAAAAGCAGAAAAAGCTGCCGTAAGAAACTTAACCTTAAATGAAGGCTTAAGATTAGACGGAAGAAAAACAGAAGACATCCGACCAATCTGGTGTGAAGTTGACTACTTACCTTCTGCTCATGGTTCTTCTATTTTCACCAGAGGAGAAACACAAGCACTAGCCACTGTAACTCTTGGAACTTCAAAAGAAGCCAATCAAATAGATATGCCTTCATATCAAGGTGAAGAAACATTTTATTTACATTATAACTTTCCTCCTTTCTCAACCGGTGAAGCAAGACCTATAAGAGGAACTTCAAGAAGAGAAGTAGGACACGGAAACTTAGCTCAAAGAGCTTTAAAAGGAATGATTCCAAGTGATTGTCCTTACACCGTTAGAGTTGTGTCAGAAGTACTAGAATCAAATGGTTCTTCTTCAATGGCAACCGTTTGTGCAGGAACTATGGCTTTAATGGATGCAGGTATTCAAATGAAAAAACCGGTATCCGGTATTGCTATGGGATTAATTTCTGACGCTGAAACAGGAAAATATGCTGTATTATCTGACATTCTTGGTGATGAAGATCATTTAGGTGATATGGACTTTAAAGTAACCGGAACTGCAGAAGGAATTACAGCATGCCAAATGGATATTAAAATAAAAGGACTTTCTTATGAAGTTTTAGTCAATGCTTTAAAACAAGCTCAAAAAGGTAGAATACATATCTTAGGAAAACTTACCGAAACTATTGCTCAACCAAACACTGATGTAAAACCACACTCCCCTAAAATGGTTACTACGGTAATCCCTAATGAGTATATTGGTGCATTGATTGGTCCGGGAGGAAAAGTAATTCAAGAATTACAAAAAGCAACTAAAACGACTATTGTAATCAATGAAGATGAAAAAACAGAAGAAGGAATAGTTGAGATTCTTGGTACTGACCAAGCAGGAATTGATGCCGTTTTAGCTAAAATTAAATCTATCACATTTAAGCCAAAAGTTGGAGAAACATATAAAGTAAAAGTAGTGAAAATGTTAGATTTTGGCGCTGTAGTAGAATACCTTGAAGCCCCTGGCAATGAGATGTTGCTTCACATTTCTGAGTTAGCTTGGGAAAGAACAAATAACGTAGCCGATGTAGTAAACATGGGAGATGTTATTGAGGTTAAATATTTTGGTATTGATCCAAAAACCAGAAAAGAAAAAGTTTCTAGAAAGGCTTTATTACCAAGACCCCCAAGAGAAGAAAAACCGATAACGGAAGAAAAAAAGGAAGCATAAATTAACTTCTTAAATACTTTTCAGTCAAGTCCCGAAAAAAAATCGGGACTTTTTTTGTCCTTTTGTAACCTTAAAAAATATTTTGCCGTAAACCACCCAAAACCATTAATCAAGCAAACATGAGGCAACTGAAAATTAGCAAGCAAATCACCAATCGTGATACCGTCTCTTTTGAAAAATATCTTCAGGATATAGGAAAAGAAGAGTTGATTACCGCAGAAGAAGAAGTTGCCCTAGCAAAAAGAATAAAAAAAGGTGACCAAAAAGCATTGGAAAGATTGGTAAAAGCTAATTTGAGGTTTGTTGTTTCTGTTTCTAAACAATATCAAAATAACGGTTTAACATTATCTGACTTAGTAAACGAAGGAAACCTTGGTTTAATTAAAGCAGCACAAAGATTTGACGAAACAAGAGGCTTTAAGTTTATTTCTTATGCGGTTTGGTGGATTCGCCAATCCATACTTCAAGCATTGGCAGAACAAGCAAGAATAGTACGATTGCCACTAAATAAAATTGGTTCAATAAATAAGGTAAATAAAGCCTTTTCAAAACTTGAACAAGAATTTGAAAGAGAGCCAACCAGTGCAGAACTTTCGGCTGTTTTAGAAATGAATGAAGACGAAGTAAAAGATACTTTTTCCTATTCAGGGAAGCATTTATCAATGGATGCTCCGCTTTCTTCCGATGAAGATAGTAGTGATATGTACGATGTTTTAAAAAGTGACGACAGTCCAAGACCGGACAAAAAACTTTTGACAGAATCATTAAGAAAAGAAATAGAAAGAGCCTTGTCAACATTAACAGAAAGAGAAGCACAAGTTATCAGATATTATTTTGGATTAGATGGCGGACACCCACTTTCATTAGAAGAAGTTGGTGAAAAGTTTGAATTAACAAGAGAAAGAGTTCGCCAAATAAAAGAAAAAGCACTTAGAAGACTTAAACACGGTTCGAGATGCAAATTATTAAAATCGTACTTAGGTTAGGTTTATTTCATAATTTATAGTTTAGCAGTTGCGGATGGCAGAAATGTCATCCGTTTTTCGTTTATTTGTTCCCATGAGTACAATTGTTTCCCCTTCCATCCTATCAGCTAATTTTTCTAATCTTGGAAAAGATGTTGAAATGCTTCATAAATCTGATTGTGAATGGATTCATATTGATGTAATGGATGGTGTTTTTGTTCCTAACATTTCCTTTGGCTTACCTGTAATTAAGTCAATTAGAAGACATACCGACAAACCTTTTGATGTTCATCTGATGATTCAAAATCCTGATGATTTTCTTGAAGATTTTAAAAATGCAGGAGCAGATATGCTAACAGTTCACTTAGAAGCTTGCACTCACCTTCATAGAACTATTGCAGAAATTAAAAAACTAGGAATGAAAGCAGGGGTTGCATTAAATCCTCATACTCCCGTTAGTTCACTAGAAGAAATAATTTCTGATTTAGATTTAGTACTTATCATGAGCGTAAATCCCGGTTTTGGCGGGCAAAAGTTTATTCCATCGGCAATTGATAAAGTAAAAAAACTAAAACAATTAATTTCAGAAAAAGGTTCTAACACACTTATTGAAGTAGACGGAGGAGTAAATCTTGAAACGGGAAAACAATTGGTAGAAGCAGGTGCTAATGCACTTGTAGCAGGAAGCTTTGTGTTTGGATCAGAAAATCCTGCAACGACTATTTCAAAACTAAAATCTCTGTAATCATTTATATAAACTTACTATTTCTATGAAAACAAAAATCCTATTGTTTGCTTTATTGTTGAGCAGTTTTATTATTAAAGCACAATCCCCTCCTTTTGGAACTCAAGTTATTTATGGTGAAGAGGTTGACTCTAAAAAATCAGTGGTAGAAGACTTTATTGGAGAGGATAATGAAAACTATTATTTCTTAATGTCAAAAAAAGGTAAACTTCATATTGACAAATACAATAAAAAACTTTCATTATCAAAATCCACTGAGATTATACAAAGAAGAGATGATATATACTTGTTTCACGAAAGAACAATTTTTGCTAATGAAAATATCATTGTTTTTTATTCTCAATTTGACAGAAAAGCGGACACCAAAACACTTTACTACGAAGTATTTTCCACCAGTACCCTCCAAAGCAAAGGTAAGCTAGAACAAATAGCCCAGATTGAAGACATAAAAAGAAGTAACAGGGGAAACTTTTCAGTAATACTTTCTCCTGAAAAAACCAAAATTTTAGTTTACATGGACTTACTTTATGAAAAAGATGGTCCCGAAAAATACAATTTTAAGGTATTTGACAATCAAATGGTTAAGGTATGGGAAAAAGATGTTACACTTCCATATGCAGATAGATATTTTACTATCACAGGTTATAAAGTTGATGAAGAAGGAAATTCATACATATTAGGAAAGTATTATGATAACGAAGATAAAGTAAAAGGAAGCAGTTATAAGAAATATGAATACCATTTACTTGCATATAATGGTAAAGAAGATGTAGAAAATGACTATATTATCAAGCTAGATGATAAAGTAATTACTGATTTTACCTTTACTCCAAAGAGCAAAGAAATAATATGTGCAGGTTTTTATTCTGAAGTTGGTCTCCATTCAATAAAAGGAGTTTTTTACCTAAGATTAGATGAAGAGTCGGGTTCTATCATTTCTTCAAATAAAAAGGAATTTGGAATAGACTTTATTACAGAAGGAATGAGTGAAAAAAGAACTGAAAAGACTAAAAAGAAAGCAGACAAAGGAAAAAACATTGAGTTGTATGAGTATGATTTAGACGAACTTATACTAAGAGAAGACGGAGGTTGTGTTCTTTTGGCCGAACAATATTATGTTGATGTAGTAACAACCTATTATACAAATGCAAACGGAACTACATCTACTTCAACTACCTACCACTATTATTATAACAGCATTTTAGCCATTAACATAAATCCAAATGGAGAAATTGATTGGAATAAAAAAATTATTAAAAATCAGCATAGTGTAAATGACGGAGGACGATTTTCAAGCTACGTTTCTTTTGTAACTGATGAGTATATTTATTTCGTTTACAATGAAAATTCAAAAAACAGAGATGTTGCTGACCCAAGAGATTATAAAAATTATTCCCCCTCACAAAAATATACAGATATAGTAATTGCCAGAGTAAACTCAGAAGGGTATATAGATAAAAAAGTGATGGTGAAAGCAGAAGATGCAGAAACAATGATTCGCCCTAAATTAAGCGTTCAAATAAATGATACCGAATTGATACTCTTTTCAATGAAAAAGAAAACATATCAGTTTACCAAAGTAGTATTTAACTAATTTATTAAGAAAGTATTTTTTTAAAGCTATCTAAATATTAGGTAGCTTTTTTTACTTTTAAACCATGCAAAATATCGAAAAAAATAGTCCGATAATTAAGGATAAAGACGGAAAAACCATTGAAGTTCCGGTTGAAGGTTCAATTGGTCTTTTAGCACTTGGCTACAAAGGTCTAATGGCCTGGAGGATGAAAAGAAAAGAAGTTGGTAATTTATTAAACAAAAAAGAAAATGAGCAAAAAAAATAAAAAAGTATTGCTCATAGGCTGGGATGCAGCCGACTGGCAAGTGATTCACCCACTAATGGATGCAGGAAAAATGCCTGCTATGGAAAGATTGGTTAATAATGGTGTAATGGGCAACATATCTACCCTAGAGCCTGTTTTATCTCCAATGCTATGGAGCTCTATCACCACAGGAAAGTATGCTTTCAAACATGGAGTTCATGGTTTCACAGAGCCTGATCCAAATAGTGAAAGCATTAGACCTGTCTCCTCTTTATCAAGAAAAGCAAAAGGTATCTGGAATATTTTAAACCAAAACGGATATAAATCAAATGTAATTTCCTGGTGGCCAAGTCACCCGGCTGAGCCAATAAATGGAGTGATGGTTTCTAATTTTTACCAAAGAGCCAACAAATCTATTGATAAAGCCTGGGAAATGGCTAAAGGAACGGTACATCCTGAAAGCTTAGCTGAAACCATTGCAGCACTTAGAGTTCACCCACAAGAATTAACTGAAGCTCATGTAAAACCATTTATTCCAAGACTAGCCGAAATTAATCAAGAAGAAGATAAAAGAGTAGAAATGTTTTGTAAAATATTAGCGGACACAGCCAGTGTACATTCAGCAGGAACATGGTGTGTTGAAAATACCGAATGGGATTTTTCAGCTATTTATTTTGACGGTATCGACCACTTTTCTCATGGCTTTATGAAATATCATCCGCCCCAATTACCGGGCTTACCAGACACACATTTCGAACTTTATAAAGACATTATCAACGGAGCCTATATTTTCCATGACATGATTCTGGAAAGATATTTACAGCTGATTGATGATGACACTTATATTATTTTAGTGAGCGACCATGGCTTTCACTCTGACCATTTGCGCTTAACCAGCTTACCTCATGAGCCTGCTGCTCCGGCTTTCGAGCACAGAAGATATGGAATTTTCTGCATGAGCGGTCCGGGAATAAAAAAAGATGAAACACTCACAGGTGTAAGTTTGCTAGACATTGCTCCTACCGTACTTCATCTGTTTGGTTTACCTATTGGCGAAGACATGGATGGCAAAGTTTTAGTCAATGCATTTGAAGAACCGCAAAAAATAAAGCTTATTGATAGTTGGGAAAATGTTGCCGGAAATAGCGGAATGCATCCAAAAGAAATGGCAGAAAGTAGTGCCGATGCAAAAAATGCTATTGACCAATTAGTTGAATTAGGCTACATTGACAGACCTGATGAAAATGCAGAAAAGGCCAGAAATAATGCATACCAAGAAAACAGATACAATCTTGCGCAAGCTTATATCGGAGCAAACAAACATCAAGAAGCTATTGATGTTTTACTGGAACTTCACCAAAAAAGCCCTGACTCTTCAAGGTTTACCTTAAAACTCTCTGATTGTTATGCTGAGCTGAATAGGAATAAAGAAGCTCGTGAAATGATTCAGTTAAGCAAGGAAAATATAACAAAAGAACGAGAGGCGCTAAAAAACTCTAAGAACAAGAGACGAAAAGTAAATCCGGAAAATATTCCAACTGATTTTAAAATACTGGATTTAAAAGAAGCCAAGATTTTAATAGATGAGAATAAACCCAAGGAAGCCCTAGAAATTTTAACAAAACTAGATGTATCCGTTAGCAAAGCACCTAACTTGCATTTACATATTGGTAGGTGTTATATTCTTTTAAAGAAATGGAAAAAAGCAGAAGAGCATTTTAAAACATCTCTAAACATTGACCCACATAAAGCTACAGCACTTCACGGTTTGGGAACAGCTTTGCTACGCCAAAACAAATACGAAGAAGCCATTGAAAACTTTTTATTGGCGATAGAACATATTTATAATTTCCCTTTTGCACATTATCACTTAGGAGAAGCTTTGTTTTATATCAAAGAATACGAAGCTGCTGCCAATGCTTTTGAAGTTTGTTTGAGTCAAAATCCGGCTATTGGAAAAGCTAGAAACTGGCTGATTGAAATTTATACCAATCATATTCAAAAACCTGAAAACTCTGCTATGATTGAAAAAGTAGAGATTGAAAACAACATTGAAGAAAAAATAGAAGAACAAAAAGAAGCTATCAAGCGAAAAGCTTTAGGAACTATTACCGTTGTTTCCGGCTTACCAAGATCGGGAACTTCAATGATGATGCAAATGCTGGAGCAAGGCGGTA
This sequence comes from Bacteroidia bacterium, assembly GCA_030426475.1. Taxonomy (GTDB): domain Bacteria; phylum Bacteroidota; class Bacteroidia; order Flavobacteriales_E; family Vicingaceae; genus CALALS01. Next base: position 36,457 of record JAUHYR010000004.1, on the reverse strand, counting down.
TGGATATCTTTACCGACAAAAAGCGTGAAGCTGATGAAAGTAATCCAAAAGGATACTACGAACATGAAGCGGTAAAAGGAACCATGAAAAACAATAAATGGGTTAATGAAGTGGGAGACAAAGCTGTAAAGGTTATTTCTCAACTGCTTCCCTCCTTGCCTGCCCGCTACAATTACAAGATTATTTTTATGGAAAGGGAGCTAAACGAAGTAATAGACTCCCAGCATAAAATGCTAACCCGAGACGGAAAAATTAAAGAAGGAGAATACCGTACAGGCTTAGAAATTGCATTTAAAAACAACCTAGATAAGGTAAACTTTTGGGCAACGAAAAACCACCATGTAGAAATTTTAAAAATACCTTACACAGCTGTAATAGAAGACCCGAAAACGCAAGCTGAAAAAATAAATGAGTTTTTAGGCAACAAATTAGACACCAACAAAATGGCTGCGGTAGTAGATGCTAAATTGTATAGAAGTAAGGTTTAGATATGAGATTCTATATTTTTTTATTTATTGGATTAACTACACTCAGCTGTAGTAATAATAAATCGGATAATAAAGAATTTATTGAGTTTTTAGGGACAGAAAAAGCTATTGCTTTAAACGAGTTGATGTTGTCTTTTGATAGTTTTATTGAAAACAACTATGGCGAAGTAAATAATGAAAGTATTCGAGATTTTTTAAAAGATTTTTCTTGTGAGGATAGTTTGAAACCTAATTTAATTTTTGAAAAAGAAAAAAATGAAAGAATACTTGAAGAATTTGAAAAGACAGGACTAAGAAAAGATATTTGGTTATATGGTAGCGAAACAGACTACAAAGAATACCCTATACTTGAATTAATTAATAAAACAGTGCAAACTGACTCTCTTGAAAGTTTAGAACTTAAAATAGAAGACGAAATAATTCCGATTACTAAGGATAAATCCATTGATTATGATAGTCTAGAGAAATCAATGAAATTGCGATGGGACACTACACTTTCGACTAATCAAAGAGGAGCATTTCTTTTTGGACTATACAAATTTTCAAACGATACAATTGTAAAAGATTATGTCGAAGCAAAAACTTCGGTTGGTGGAGATATATCGCCCTGTCTAATATCTGACGGACTATTAAGCTTAAAAAATGACTTGAATAATATTTATATAAAGTACATTATACTTACTGAAATCTACTATACAATGATAAAAGATAATCTAGCAACCTTAAAATCTAAATCTCAAAAACCCTGTACTTAAAGAAATAGTTGGGCCGTTATCGGCAAAAAAGCTAATCGCATCTCTGGAGGCAATACCAAACTCCCAGGTGCCGGTTGGCACTACAATTCCCAATCCCACAGGTAAATTAAAATCATAATTTCCGCCAAATGTCATTCCGGTAGAAAGTCGTAACCATTTAGTTGGCCAAACATCTCCACCAATTGCAAATAAAGCATCTTCATAATTTCCACTTAAATTATTGAATGGAATAATGGCATCAATTCCCACTTCCACACTTTTGTTTTCTCCAAAAGCAATGCTGGCTCCTGTTCTTAAAACAGTCGGCAATGCCACTCTTTTAGAAGATGCACCTTTCCAGGCAAAAGCACTTTCACCGAAAGAGTTTAATGCCTCACCCATTACATTATAACTTTCTACACCGTCAGAAGAAATATCATAAACCGTATCATTCGGAGCGGTATAAACGTTTCCGTCCCAAAGCACAGAACCAATATCATTCACAGCTAGGCCTAGCTTAATTCTATCTTTAATAATTACACTCACACCCAAATCAAAACCAAATCCGCTACCTACACTTTTGGGTAAAAAGCTATTGGTGTCAGGAGCTAAAGCAGATGGATTATCGGCAACTGCAGCAGAATCAAATTGCAAATCAAAAGCCGGTGAAAAAGCGGTAAAAGCAGAAAACTCACCATTATTTGACTGAACATCTATAATTGCTATTCCCTGAAAATATTTAATTCCCGCTCCGGCAAATAATTTAAAGTCTTCATTATTTATTAAATGATGCCCATAACTTAAGTTATATTCACGCATCCAAGACAATGAAATATGTGTGCCATCAAAAACTTCATTATAAGTTTTTGGATTAGAAGCAACGCCTCTCCTTATCTTTTCTTCAGCATTGGAAGAATCAGAAATGTTATTTCCTGCACTATCTAATTTTATATCAAAATAAGAAGCGTTATAGCCTAAAAATAAAATTTCACTTGCGTTTTTATTCAGTTGTGAAAACCACTGTATCCTCTCTCTTGTAGTAAAGGAAAAACCTCCTGCTTTTGGAAATTGTGCAGCAAAAGAAAACATAGCCAAATCTAAATTCATGGCTGTTTTGGCATCAGTAAAATCTATGGCCGCTTGCTTTTTTTCATCTAGTGTAAGCTTTGCAGCTCTTTCTCCGCCTAATATTTCTTTAAATATTTGGCGAAGCTCTTGCTTTTTAAGTGGCTCTGAATACAATGAAAAAGTAAATTCCATAGCAGAAGTGGTAAACTTTTTCCCTTCATATTTTGGCTGCCAACCCAAATTAGCCGGATTAATACCCGCACATTGATAATCAGTAACAAACGTAGTGGCAACTCCCGCTCTACCCGTTGATGTAAATGCACTTAACTCAGCTTGAGCAAATAACGTAGATGTAGAAGCTGTAACTAATGCTAACAGTAAATACCTTTTCATAAGTTCATGTTTAATAAGCTAATATACAATTTATCGGAAAATGATTTTAGCAATAGTTCTAAATATTATTGCTAAATCTGTAATCAAAGAAGATTCTTGAATATACTTTAAGTTTAGTTCAAGTTTTTTTGGCATTATCTCCTTAATGTATGTTGCCTCCGGGTTTTCTGATTTACCCAATAAATCATTTTCATCAACAAATTGAATGGAAGCATAATCAGTAATTCCGGGCTTTACAGTTAAAACTTGTTGTTGTTTTTCAGTATATAAGTCTGTGTACTTCTTAACTTCAGGCCTTGGACCTACTAGGCTCATATCTCCAATTAAAACATTGATTAATTGAGGAAGTTCGTCAACTTTAGTTTTTCTAAGATAATAGCCAACTTTTGTAATTCTTGCATCTCTCCCACCAACTGTCAAAAGTCCATTTTTATCAGCATCTTTTATCATAGTTCTGAATTTCAATAATGAAAATTCAACACCTCTTTTTCCAACTCGTTTTTGAGTATAAAATACCGGGAAACCATTTTCAACAATAATTAACAATGCGACTATAAAAAAGAGAGGAGAAAGTAAAACTATTCCAAAAACAGAAAAAAAGATATCGAATACCCGCTTAAGCATTTATTACTTCTTGTACAGATTGAATAACTGCATCTATTACGGTTTTCACGTTACTTTCATCTAAATCATAATAAACCGGAAGACTTATTTCTCTGGAGAAATTATCATAAGCGTTTGGAAAATTATTAATGTTATATCCTTTGTTTTTGTAATAAGATAAAAGCGGTAAAGGCTGAAAGTGAACATTTACAGAAACGTCTTTATCAAAGATTTTTTGAATAATTTCATCACGTTGAGCTTCAGCTATACCCTTTACTCTCAACGCATATACATGATAAGACGACTCCTTTTCATCTGTTTTAGAAAAAGGTAATTCAAAAAAGTCGTATTGACTAAAAGCAGCATCGTATTGATTAAATATTGATTTACGTCTAGCCAAAATATCATTGTAACGCTCCAGCTCTACTAATCCAATTGCAGCTTGTAAGTCAGTCATGTTACATTTATATCCTGCTTCAACCACATCATATTTCCATGCGCCTTTTTGTGACTTTGCCAATGCATCTTTACTTTGCCCGTGAAGCGACTTAATGCAAAACATTCTGTATAACTCATCATGATTAAACGAATCAGGAAGATTTAAACTAATTGTTCCGCCCTCTGCTGTGGTCAAATTCTTTACTGCGTGAAAAGAAAAACAAGAAATATCTGCTAAACTACCGGACATTTTCCCCTTATATTTAGCACCAATAGAGTGAGCAGCATCAGCTAGTAATAGTATTCTACCTAATTGCTTCTGCTCACCTGTTTCAGCATTGAATAAATTCTTTTTCTCTTCAATAACTTTATAAATCTCACCATAATCACAAGGAAAGCCCGAAAAATCTACCGGAATAATCACTTTTGTCTTTGAGGTAATAGCATTTTTAATTGCGTCAACAGAAATATTAAAATCTTTTCCTACATCAACCATTACTGCCTTTGCACCGCAATGCTCAACTACGTTTGCAGTAGCGCAATAGGTATAGCCGGGAATAATTACTTCATCTCCCTCTTTTACTCCAAACCATCTTAAAACTAATTCTAATCCGGCAGTTGCAGAATTTAAACAAACAGTTGACTTGTTTCCACAATAAGCAGTAAGATTTTTTTCTAATTGTTTAGTTCTTGGACCTGTTGTTATCCATCCCGATTTAAGCGCTTCGGTAACTTCTGCTATTATTTTCTCATCAATATGTGGAGGCGAAAAAGGAATCATTAATTAAAATTTTACCAAAGATATAATTCCATCAGATAAGCTTGTTTGGTTCAAATAATTACTTTTGAATACAAATGCGTTGAAAATGGAAGAAAACATTCATACACTTATTACAAATGATGCAGTAGTATTAGGGCTTTTGTTGCTTGTGCTAGCTTTTATTTTTACTACTTCAGCCTCTGAAAAAAAAGCTTGGCAACGATTTTATACTTTCATTCCTGCTCTATTACTATGTTATTTTATCCCTGCCATTTTTAATTCGCCCATTACCATTAATGGTGAAGGCTATCGTTTAATTGACGGTGAAGCCTCAAACCTTTATCATGTGGCATCAAGGTATTTATTACCCGCTAGTTTGGTTTTGTTATGTATTAGTATCGATTTAAAGGGAATTTTAAAACTAGGCCCAAAAGCAATAATTATGTTTTTTACAGCCACAATAGGAATAGTTATTGGTGGTCCAGTTGCATTGTTAACAGTAAGTAGTTTTGCGCCTGAAGTATTAGGTGGGCAAGGTCCTGAAGAAATATGGAGAGGTTTATCAACCATTGCCGGAAGTTGGATTGGTGGAGGAGCTAATCAAGCAGCTATGAAAGAAATTTATGGTCCTTCAGACACGCTCTTTTCCGCTATGATTGTAGTAGATGTTTTTGTGGCAAATATTTGGATGGCCTTTTTACTTTTTGGAGCAGGAATAACCAAAAAACTAGATAATTGGTTGAAAGCAGATAGTTCGGCCATCACTGAATTACAAACAAATATTGAAAACTATCAAGCTAATACAGCATTTATTCCTAAAACAAAAGATTTAATGACCATTATGGCTATTGCTTTTGGTGCTGTCGCCATCTCACATTGGTTAGCTGACATCATATCTCCCGCTTTGGGAGGTTTTATTGAAAATAAAATTGCAGCAGATAGTGAATCGGGATGGAAATACTTAACTTCTTTAAGTTCAGGATTCTTTTGGTTAGTAATTATTGCTACAACACTTGGAGTATTAGTTTCATTTACAAAGTATAGGAAGTTAGAAGGAGCCGGAGCATCAAAAATGGGTAGTGTTTTTCTATACGTACTTGTAACCACTATTGGAATGCACATGAATATTAGTGAACTAATTAATAACTGGGCTGTTTTTAAGTTTTTGATATTAGTTGGACTTATTTGGATATTCATTCATGTATTATTACTGATGTTAATTGCTAAAATTATAAAAGCACCTTTCTTTTTTGTAGCTGTGGGAAGCCAAGCAAATGTTGGCGGTGCTGCTTCAGCTCCAATTGTGGCTTCAGCTTTTAGCCCTGCTCTGGCACCTGTAGGTGTATTACTAGCCGTTTTGGGCTATGCGCTAGGGACTTATGGTGCCATTTTATGTGCTGAACTGATGAAATATATATCAGTATAGATGTTAAAAATAGCTTACGCTAAAAATTATCATCATCCTTTACCTGTTGGGCATAGGTTTCCTATGGAGAAATACAGTCTTCTCCCTGAACAATTAATTTATGAGGGAACTATCAATGAGGAAAACCTTTTTCAGCCTTCAAAAATGATGGAAACTGATATTTTAAATGTTCATCAAAAACACTATTGGGAAAAATTAAAAGAACTTAATCTTACAAAAGCCGAAGAAAGAAAAACTGGATTTCCATTATCAAAAGAACTGGTTGAAAGAGAAATCACTATTATGGAGGGAACTAAACAGTGTGCATTATTCGCCTTGGAAAATGGGATTGCCATGAATATTGCCGGTGGTACTCATCATGCTTACACTACTCATGGAGAAGGTTTTTGCCTTTTAAACGATAATGCTCTGGCGGCTAGATGTCTTCTAAAAAACAATCTATCTAAAAAAGTATTAATTGTGGATTTAGATGTTCATCAAGGAAATGGAACGGCTGAGATTTTTAAAAATGATAAATCAGTATTTACATTCAGTATGCACGGAGAAAAAAATTATCCAATGTACAAAGAAGAATCTGACTTAGATATAGAATTACCTGATGGAACCGATGATAAGTTTTACCTTAAAACACTTAAAAATACTTTACCAAGATTACTAGATGAGCTTGAACCTGATTTCATTTTTTATCAATGTGGAGTAGATATTATCAGTTCTGATAAGTTGGGAAGATTGTCGTGTACTATCGAAGGTTGTAAAGAGAGAGATAGAATTGTTTTACAAATTTGTAAAACCAACAATATTCCTGTTGTAGCAAGTATGGGCGGTGGTTATTCACCAAATATTAAAGACATTGTAGAAGCACATGCCAACACCTACCGATTAGCACAAGAAATCTATTTCTAAAGTAGCCAACACTCAATTGTTAATTTACTTTATGGCTATCAATTAATGGAAACACATATTTTATCATCTTTGTTAAATAAGAAAACTTGTGAGTAATTTTTATCATAAAATACTAAATAACAAACGATTAGTTGGCCTTTTGCTATCAGGGTATATACTCACATTTTTGTTTGGTTCGGCTATTTTTCCAATTTCGCTCGGATATTTTACACTTTACCCCAACTTAATTTTCATTCTACTAATTTTTGGTATTGGCATTTTCAATTTTAAAATCATCAAAAATAAAGTTGAGAAATATAGTATTGGCTTTTTTAGTGTTTGGTCAATATATTCTTTCATAAGTATTTTCCTTGTAGAAGGAAAAGCTGATGCAATAATTGACTTTAGGAGTACAATCTTATTTTCACTAACCGTATATAACTTGATATGGCTTAAAAATTACTATGGAGTTGACGAGTTTATTAAAAAATTAAATCCTTTAATTTTTTCAGTTTATCTTTTTTTAATAGTAATTGGTTTAGTAGAGTATTTTTCAGGCTTTCATTTTGAGGGAAACTACTCACAATACATTCTTGAAAGACCTGAACAAAATATAAGAGCAGCTTTCTTTTTGTTTGATAATGTAAATAATTTCACTACTTACATTATTGGCATTGGACTAATTTTAATGACCTTAAACATCAAGGAAAACAATTTATTTATAACTTGCTTTGTACTAGTTTCATCATTGTTATACAGCTATTTGCTAGATGCAAAAATTGGTCTAATAGCCTGTACCATTATTGGATTAGTTTTAATTACAAAAATCCTTTCAAAAAAATATTATTTTAGTTTCAATGCTCCTAACAAAAGCGTGTTTCACATTATTTTAGTTGGTCTTTTTGGCGTTTGTATTCTATTTAATCCAATCATCAATAATTCAAACCAGCGCATTAGTTTTGAAGGAGTTAAAGCAAGTACAGATACTTTAGTAATTCAAAAAAACGTATTTACTTCAATAAAAAAAATTGAGGATAAAATTCCAGAGGGGTTAGTCTTAATAAAAGACACAGCCAATTATTATGCACACACTTTAAAATTCCACTATGGCTCTTTAAATTTTAGAAAAGCAATTTTTTTAAATGTTTGGGAGTTATACCAAGAAAAACCAATACTTGGTATTGGTGCCGGACAATTTAGATATTCACAAAAAATAGGAAAGCAAAAGTATTATGCCGGAACCATACAAAACCCACACTTTTGGTTTATGGAAATTCTTGTTCAATATGGCGCCATTATATTTTGTGGTTACCTACTGATTTTTTTAATCTCTGTGTTTAAAAAGCGATTTAGCTTATTTTTAAGGATTAACTCCATACTTGTTTTAATAGTATTTGTATTTGCATCCATAATGCCAAGTGCCTTTTTAATCCTTGATATAAACTGGCTATTTACCGGAATTTTCATTGCAACAACCAACAGCTTAACTGCAAAACCATGAAAATAATATTTACAGGTATCCCATATTTTTCAGAGAAACTTGTAAAAGAGTTAAATGAATTTGACTCTAATAACTCCTACTATTTTTTTGATACTTACTATTCCTTTTTTGATAGAATTAAGTTTATCTTACATACTGCTAATGCTGATCTTATCATTTCCTTTAATGGCGTATCAGCAAACAGTAAAGCATTAAATTTTGCCATACTTTTAAATAAAAAAATCTGGATGCAATGGCATGGTTCAGATGTTAGTATTGCAGTAAAAGCTTTTAAAGAGAATAAAATTAACTCAAAATATATTAAAAGCTCTAAGCACTTTACTGATGCCTCCTGGCTTCAAAAAGAATTAGGAGAAATAGGAATTGACTCTGAAATTATTCATTTTAAATATGTTGAATGCAAAGACAAAAACAAAAGCTTTCTTACTTCAAATATTTTAACCTATATGGCAGAAGGAAAAGAAGCATTTTATGGATATGAAATTATAAGTGAGTTTGCCCAAAAATATCCAACAATCACAATTGACATTGTTGGTTCTAGTGGAAAAAAAATAGAACAGAAATATGAAAACATAAAATTTCATGGGTGGGTAGATGAAAACAAGATGAATGAACTATTTATTCAAAACGCTATATTTATTCGTCTTACGCAGCATGATGGAAATGCTTTATCAGTAATTGAGGCCTTAGCAAACGGCAATGAAGTAATTTGGACGCAACCACATAAAATGACACATTTAGCTACAAATTTAGCCCAGCTTGAAAGCAAAGTTTTACAGTTGCAAAAAGAAGTTATTGAACGAAATCTTCAAGTGAATACTCAAAATATAAGCTGGGTCAAGGAAAATGCCAACAAGAAAAAAGTATTAACTAAGTTTATAGAAAAGATAGAACAAGTTGCCAGATAAGAAAAAGCATATCGTAATTATTACTACTTGGTTTCCTCCAAAAATTGGAGTAGCAGTAAATCGAATGGCTGCTTTTGCAAAATATCTTTCAAAAGAAAAATACCAAATTAGTGTTCTTACTACTACTGTTGTAAAACCATCTTTCATTGAAAACGTGACTGTTTATCACATTCCGAACAAACAATTGCTAAAAATTCCCAATTTTAGTAATGATAATTTTATGGTTCATAAGCTAAAAGTAGCTTGGAAAGTTTTCGTTCAAAAGATTCAAAAAAATGAGCTTGAAGGCTGGACAAAAGAAAGCATCAAAAAACTAAACGAAATACAGTCAAAAAAACCAATAGATATTGTTATTTCTTCCTTTTCTCCAGTTGCTTGTCATTTGGTCGCTTTAGATTTTGTTAAAAGAAATCAAGATACAAAATGGATTGCGGATATGCGAGATGAAATGAGCATGACTCCATTAATCGATGAAAAAACAAAGGTTTATTATCAGTCTATCGAAAAAGAAATTAATAAATATGCTACAGCACTAACTAGCGTTAGCGAACCAATACTAAATGACTTTAAAAAAGCTCTTCCTGATATTCCACATTTTGAAGAAATAAGAAATGGATATGACCATGAGTTAACCTTTTCTAACTACAATTTTAATAGAATTTTCACCATTACCTATTGTGGTATTTTTTATGGTGAAATTAAACCACACACTTTTTTTAAAGCACTTATAAACTATAAAAATCTCAAAAAAAGTAAGTTTGATTTTATAATTAAGTTTATAGGGACTCCTAAAAACTTTACTATTCCCAATGAATTAAAACGTCATATCCATTTTTACCCGAAAATGAAATCTGAAGAAGCAATTATAGAAATGCGAAATGCCGATGTCAATCTTCTTATAAACCCAAGTTCAGGGAGAAAAGGAGTTTATACCGGTAAACTATTTGATTATCTTTCTGTAGGAAAACCAATTCTTGGTGTTGTTGATGTATCTGATGTTGCAGCAGGAATGATAACAGAATACAGAGCCGGAGAAATAGCAAATTTTGATAATGTTTTAGAAATAGAAAAGGCAATCGAAAAGCTTCATCAAAATTGGTGTAACAAAACCAAGTTGAGTATGGATGAGGAAAAGGTAAAACTATTACACAGAAAACATCAAGTTAAAAAACTTGAACAATTAATAGACAAACTTTGATGTTAGCGAACAAAATATTGGTTGTAGGTTCGAATTCTCCGCATGTAGCTAATTTTTGCAGCATGATAAAGCTTTATTTTAAGGAAATAGTTTATTTAGGAGATGAGCGATTAAACATAGAAGACAATATTATTTCCAATCAGTACACAGTCAATCCAAAAGTAAATAACCCCATTAAAATAATTCAGTTACTCAATCAAATAAAAAAAATAATAAAGAATGAACAGCCTGATATTATTCATATTCATCAGATAAACAAGCTAGCGATATATACTACATTTTGTAACAAAAAAATTATTCCACTTGTTGTAACTGCATGGGGAAGTGATGTTTTACAGCAACCACAAGAAAACTTCATCAAGAAATCAGCTGTTCAATATGTATTAAAAAAAGCTTGGGCTTGTACTGCCGATTCACAACACATGATTGATGAAATGAAAAAGCTTGAGCCTAAAATGAATTCATGCAAGCTGATTTATTTTGGGATTAAACCAGTAGGTTATATTTCTGATTTAAAAGAAAATATTATTTACTCGAATAGACTTCATAAAGACTTTTATAATATTGATAAAATTATAAAAGATTTTTCAGACTTTTCTAAAAAACACCTTGACTGGCGATTGATTATTGCTGCGAACGGACCTGAAACTAAAAAATTGAAAGAGTTAACTAATACACTACAGTTAAAAGACAAGATTGAATTTGTGGGTTGGCTTGACAAATCTCAAAATTTAGACTATTACAAAAAAGCAAGAATCTATATATCAATCCCTAATTCAGACGGAACATCAGTAAGCTTGTTAGAAGCCATGTCAGCAGGTTGCTTGCCTATTGTTGGTGACATTCCTGTCTCTCATGAATGGATAGAAAATTCTAAAAATGGAATTATTTATAGTACTGAAAGAAATTGCTATGAAGAAGCGCTTAAAATTGAAAATCAAAATCTTAGAGAACATAATAGTAATGTTATTCAACAAAGGGCTACAAAAGAAATTTCAACAAAAAACTTTTTTAACCTTTACAGTGGTATTTTAAATCCTAACAAAGCAATATGAGCTTTTTAAAAAATGTAAGTGTTCTCCTTGCAGGCAATACTATTGCACAAGTAATACCATTTCTGTTTTCGCCTATTATTTCTCGCCTATACACACCTGAAGATTTTGGGTTTATGGGTTTAGTTTATGGAACCATCGCCATGACTTTAAGCCCAATTTTAAACTTAAGGTATGAGCAAGCAGTTATTCTACCAAAAGATGACAGAAAATCAATCTCATTAATCAACGTTTCATTTATTTCTTCTTTGGGTTTGACTGTATTATTTATTATCGTATCAATAATTTTTAATGAACAAGTAGTTAGTTTTTTTAATGAAACAAGACTTCAAACTTGGATTTTCATTGTTCCTCTTTTTATGATTTTTGTGGGTCTTCAAACTCCTTTAAATTATTGGCTAATAAGAAAACAGGCATTTAAAGCTACTGCCTTCAATAAAATAGCCCAGACTTCAATTATTACTATTGCAGCCATAAGTTTAAGTGTTTTTAAATTTGACGGCAATCTAATTATTGCTTATCTGTCAGGATGGTTGATATACGTACTCTTTACATTTTATCAGTCTGTCAAAAAAGATTTTCAGTTTATTTTAATTAAGTCTTCGGAATTGCTCACTGTAATTAAAGAATACAAGAGTTTTCCGATATATAATATTTTACCTACCATTTTAATTACGGTATGTCAAATTTTCATTCCGGTTTTATACCTTCAAAAGTATTATGATACAGAAACCGTAGGTTACTTTACACATATTCGCCAATACACATTAATACCACTTTCACTTTTAAGCATAGCTATTTCCCAGGTATTGCTTGAGTCAATTTCTTCTAAAATAAAAGAGAAACAAAGAATATTTCCGTTATTAAAAAAACTTCTGACTTCATTAATTATCATAAGTATTCCTGCATATTTTGTAGTTTATTTTTTTGGACCAGATTTATTCTCAATAATATTTGGAGAACAGTGGAGGATTTCTGGTGAATTTGCTCAAACTTTAATTTTAGGGTTTGTTATCCAAACTATTGTGGCTCCCTTCGGACAAATTATTACAGCTGTAAATAAAATGAAATACTCTATTATTTTTCCGGTAGTTTATTTTGTATTATTACTTTCTTTATTTTTTATCAGTTTAAGTAATATAGAATCAGTCCTTTGGTATATTACACTTTCTGAAGCTATAGCCTACATAGTATTTTTAATTATTTCGCTAAGTTTGGCGCACCATTATGAAAAAAGCATTAACTAACATAATAAGCTTTGGAAAAGATCATATTTTATTGGCTCTTTACAGCTTTGTTTTTTTTGTTTTGCTTATAGGTGTTTATTCACATTCAGGGTTTAAGTATTTCCCTCTTTTATCAATCTTTATTGGAACACTTTTTTTCTCGTATTTCTTGTTTAACAAATACATGTATCATTCTTTCACCAAACTTTCAGATTTTATCAGTTTAAATATTAAGTCTTTCTCAACGCTTAACTTAATTGCCTTTATTTCCATTATTGGCTTTATTGTTTTACATTATTTTTATATGGAAGGAGTGCCTTTATTTAAAGCATTAGCCACTACTGATCATCTAGAAGTATCTAGTATAAGAAACAAAGTAACTACAGAATGTCCAAAGTGGATTAACTATCTGGCAAGCTTTTATATAAAAGCTATAATTCCGTTTTACCTTTTTTATTTTTTTCATCAAAAAAAATATACCTTGTTTACAATTTTATTTTTGGTTAGTGGCTTTTATACTCTTTCCCTTCTTCAAAAAAGCTACATAGTTACCATTATCCTTCCACTATTTATTTTCTTTTTACTTAAAAAAAGTTGGTGGTTCTCTTTACTATCCATATTATTCATTATTGGATCTGTACTTTATTTAACCAAAGTAGCAAACCCTCACTTAAACAATGAAGTTTCTTCTCAAGTAAACAAGCAAGAAATCATAGATACAACACAAACGATTGACACATCTTCTAACTTAGCTGAAAAAACACCTTCAAACGAACATAAAGTAGTAACAATGATAAAATCTCTCTCAGAGAGAGTTTTTATTATCCCAGGTGAAATAGTTTCTATTTGGTTTACTTACATTCCTGATGAACTTCCTTTTTTAAATGGTTGTGGTTATCGATTTTTGACGCCTATTCTAAAATGTGACCACATTAAATATCCTGAAGTAATTTACGATTTAGAATACCCTGAATATGCAAAACTAGGAGTAAAAGGCACATTAGTTACTTCTACATTTATGCATGATTACTCTAACTTTGGTAAACTAGGCTTATTTATCTCTGGGATTATCCTCAGTTTTCTCTTTTTTATAGTGAAACTTCTTTTTAAAAATAACTTTAAATTCCAGCTCATCTTTAATCTAACACCCGTTTTACTTTTAAGTAGTTCGGCTCTTTCAACGTTATTACTTTCTCATGGATGGATGCTAACGGTAATTCTATTTGTAATATATTCTAAACAAATTTTAAATCCCCATTCAGTTGTTAAATAAAATAGTTTGTCATATCTCTACGGTTCATTATGCATTTGATGATAGAATTTTTTACAAAGAGTGTGTTACTTTGGCCAATAATGGGTATAAAGTTTATTTAGTTATTCAACATCCAAAATCAGAGATAGTAGATAACGTAAACATATTAGCACTACCAAAATTTCAAGGAAGATTTTCAAGATTTATAAAAGGCTCTATTAAAGCTTACAAACTAGCAATAAAATCAAATGCAAGTATATTTCACTTCCATGATCCTGAACTAATGTTTTTAGGTGTGTTCCTAAAATTGTCAAACAAAAAAGTAATTTATGATGTTCATGAAAATGTATCAAGACAAATTAGCTCAAAGGAGTGGATAAAACCAGCATTTTTTAGAAAAATTATAGCCCTTTTTTATAAAACAGCAGAAAAATTTTGTTGTTTGTTTTTTGATAAAATAGTAACTGTAATTCCTGAAATAGCGGATGAGTTTTCACCAAATAAAAGTCTTGTAATAAAAAACTTACCTATTTTAAATTTAATTTCTTCTAAAAAAACTAAAAACGACAAACTAAAAATAGTTTATGCTGGTGGATTGACTAGAAATAGAGGGCTAAAAGAAGTTATTAAAGCAATTGAGTCTATTGAAAAACCTCTCGAATTTTTAGTTATGGGGGAATGGGCTGAACAGGATTATTATAATGAATGTAAATCTCTAAAAGGCTGGGATAAAGTAAATTATATTGGTCACGTAAAATTAGATGAAGTTTTTAAAAAGCTTTCAACGTGCGATATAGGTATAGCATTGCTTTACCCTGATAAAAACTACCTAAGAAGCCTTCCTGTTAAAGCGTTTGAATATATGGCATGCGGTCTTCCAATTATTATGTCAAACTTCCCTTACTGGGAACAAACATTTACATGTGGGGCTTTATTTACAGATCCAAAAAACATTAAACAAATTACAGAAAGTTTAAATTTGTTGATTAACGACTCTGAATTAAGAGAAAAAATGGCTAATGAAGGTAGAAAATTAGTAAATGAAAAATACAGCTGGGAAGCTGAGTCAGAGAAACTAATTAGTTTATACAACGAGCTTAGTGGAAATTAAACAAGTTGACATAGCAGAATACAATAGTATTTTTGAAAAACTTCAGAAACGAATAAAACTAAAAGTGTTTAACACTCCGGAGTGGCTATCGATATATGATAGTAGATTAGATATCAATGTTATTTTTAATAAAGATAACCAACCTATTGGAGTTTTTAATACCTACAATACTAAGACAGGAATTTTTTCACACTTAAACAATCCACCATTTTCTCCACATTGTTCATTGATATTTGAAAACATTGCAAACAATCTTGCTAAACAAAATTCATTTTATAAAAAAGTATTTTCACTAATCGAAAATTACTTATCAAGTCAAAAAAAGGTAATTACCACAATTTGTTTCCCTTCCGATTATCATGACTTTTTACCTTTTTTCTGGAATAGCTATAAAGTTTCTCCTTTAATCACCTATCATTTAAATTTGCAAGATAGTGTTGACACGATATATAAAAATTTTGCCTCTGAAAGAAGAAACGATATAAAAAAGGCTGAAAAAGATAGACTAAAATCAGTAAAAACTGATAATTATAGCATCATCAAAAAAATGGTAGAGTTTACTTATGAGCGAAAGGATAAAAAAATGAATGCCCAAATTATAGATGCCATTATAAATAAGTACGCCAATAAAGAAAATAGTTTTTGCTATATAACTTATCAAGAAAATAAGCCTATTGCAGGTGCATTCATAATTTATTATAACAATATTGCATACTATTTACTTGGTGGTTACGACCCTAATCATCGTCATCAAGGGGCAGGAGCTTTATCTGTTTGGAATGCTATACAACATGCAAAAGAGTTAGGTCTAAAAACATTTGACTTTGAAGGTTCTATTCTTCCGGAGGTAGAAAAGTTTTTTAGAGCATTTGGAGGTTATTCTGTACCTTATCAATCAATTAATAAAGCAAGTTTACCAGTTGAGATAATGCTAAAATTTGTAAAACGAAATATATTTTGAAAATTCTTCAAATTATAAAGGAAAATACCCGAAGAAAACTAGTTGACTGGAGTAGAAAAAAACTTTCTCTGAATACCGTTATAGATCAACTATTTTTGGATTTACAAATTCAACAGCTCCTACCAAATAACATAGAAGCACTGGATTTGTTTGCTAGAAACGGTCTATGGTTAAGCAAAGACTATGAAAACAAAGTGAACTATCTTGAACTATGTGAAATTGATAAGTTCTATCACAACTGGTCAAAGAAAGCAATTAAAGCAAATAGTTATAACTTAGGAGACAGTATTAAAATGTTATCTCAAAATCAACTAAAAAAAGAAAAATACAATTTTATTCTTTCAGACAACTTTAGCGGGAAGTTTGGTCCATACACTGAACATTTTGAAGTATTTGATTATGTTTTTAAATATATAGATAATGGAATAATTGCTTTTAATGTTGTGCCAAACACAATAACAAGGGTAAAATATTATCCCGAAAACGAAACAGATTATAATGATTGGCTAGTAAAACGAAGTCAGTTTTATAATCTAAATAAAAATGAAGTTGAAAACATAGGAATTAAAAAATTAGGGCAGATTTATGAAAACATCATTACAAATAAAGGTTATAGTGTTAAATACTTTAATCATTTAGTAAGAAATGATGTAGTTACTTTATTTTACTTTGTGATTGAAAAAGCATCTTAATGAAGATTATTCTTTCACATGATACCGATCACATGACCATTTCTGAACACCTATTCAGAGATTTAATTGTACCTAAATTTATTATAAGAGCAAAAATTGAATTGCTTACCGGAAAAATTAGTTTAAAAGAATATTTTACCAGATGCCTTCAATTATTTACCAATAAATGGCAGCAAATTCAAGAAGTAATTGACTATCATAACTCTCTTGGAATTAAAAGCTGTTTTTTTGTTGGAGTAAACAATGGTAAAGGGTTAAACTACCCCCTTTCATATTCAAAAAAATGGATACCAAAAATTATTGAGCAAGGTTTTGAAGTAGGTGTACATGGTATTGATTTTCAAAATTTTGAAAGTATTAAATCAGAATACGATACGTTTAAAACCATCAGCAAGCTAGATGATTTTGGTATAAGAATGCATTACTTAAGACAAAACGAAAACACTTTTAAAAACATAGAAAAAAGTGGTTATTGCTTTGATGCCACTGAACATGGATTTAAAAACCCCTATAAAATTGGCAATATGTGGGAGTTTCCATTGCAAGTGATGGATGGATGGGTAATGAATGAAAAAAAGAGTTACCAAATCAGAAATTTTGAAGAAACTAAAACATATTCGTTAGATAAACTAAAAAAGGCAAGAGAAGCTGATTTAAAATATTTCTCCATACTATTTCATGATAGATACTTCTGCAAAAGTTTTGTCACTTGGAAAAACTGGTATTGCTGGTTTGTAGAATATCTTTTAAATGAAGGTTACGAATTTACCACACACCAAGAAGCCATTAAAGAACTTTCTAAAACTTCTCAAAACTAATATGTCACTTCCAAAGGTTTCCATAATAATTCCCTGTAGAAACGAAGAAGAGTACATAGAGAAAAACGTGCTTTCCCTTCTCAATCAATCTTATGAAGGAGAAGTTGAAATATTGGTAGTAGATGGAATGAGTGAAGACAGAACTCAGGAAATTACTAATCAACTTATCAAACAACACCATAATGTATTTCTTTTAGAAAACCCTAATAAAATAACATCTCATGCACTGAATATAGGTATTACCCATTCAACAGGTGAATACTTTGCAATTATTGGGGGTCACTCTTATGTAGATGAAAATTTTATAAAATACAATGTAGAAATACTTCAGTCAAATGAGCAAATAGGCTGTTCGGGAGGAGTAATTAAAAATATCCATCTAAATGATGCCGGAGCTTATATTTCAAAAGCAATGGGCTCGAAATTTGGGGTTGGAAATGCGGTGTTTAGAACTGGAGGTAAAAAAGGTTTTGTAGATACAGTTGCCTTTGGAATGTACAGAAAATCTGTTGTAAAAAAGATAGGCTCTTTTGATGAAAATTTAGTTAGAAATCAAGACGATGAATTCAACTTTAGACTACTAAAAGCAGAGTTTAAAATATACTTCTCACCTGAAGTCATTTCTTATTACTACGTAAGAGGTGCTTACAGCAAATTATCCAAACAATATTATCAATATGGCTACTGGAAAATATTTGTTAATAGAAAACATCAACAAATAACAACTCTCCGACAGCTCTTTCCATCTCTTTTGATATTAGGTATTATTCTTGGATTAGTTCTAGCTCTAATTAACAAAGTTTTTTTATTCTTTCCGGCAATTATTGTACTACTTTATTTAGTTCTTGCTTCTGCCTTTTCCTTAAAAAACTCTAGTTCATTAAAAGATTTTTTCTCTACTATTTATTGCTTTTTTACTCTACACTTCTCCTATGGAATGGGTTACATAAAGGGTATTATAGACTTCCTTATTTTACAAAGAGATCCTCCTGAAAAGTTAAAAGAGACAACTAGGGTTACCAAATCAAGAAAGAAAAAACTACTAATTCTCACCCAATATTTTCCACCTGAAGTTGGTGCACCACAAAATAGGTTATTTGAGCTTGCCATTCGTTTAGAAAAAAAAGACATTGATGTAAGTGTATTAACAGCAATGCCCAACTATCCAAAAATGGAAATACACCAAGAATATGTAGGTAAAAAATATTGCTATGAAGAAGTAAATAATTTAAAAATATATCGTTCAAGCATATATGTATCTAAAAAGAAAACCATTTTTGCTAGACTTCTTAACTATTTTTCATTTGTTTGGTCTTCATATAAAGTTGGAAAGAAAAAGCTTGAACCAAAATATGATTACATTTTATGTGAGTCTCCTCCACTATTTTTGGGAATTTCTGCTTATTATTTGTGTAAAAAGAAAAAAGCTAAACTAATTTTCAATGTTTCGGATCTATGGCCGGAAAGTGCTGAAAAATTAGGCTTAGTTAAGAATAGAATATTTCTGTCGATTGCACAATGGCTAGAAGAATTCTTGTATAAGAAATCTAACCTTATTACCGGACAAACACAGGGTATCGTTAAAAATATTCACTCAAGATTTCCTGAAAAGAAAGTATACTGGTTACCTAATGGAGTTGATTTAGATTATTACAACCCTCAAAAAATTACGAGTAACTGGAGGGAAAAGAATAGTTTTAAAAATGATGACTTTTTATTCTTCTATGGAGGAATTATTGGCCATGCACAAGGACTTGAAATTATACTAAATGCTGCCAAAATTTTAAAGGACAACAAAAACATTAAGTTTATTATTCTTGGTGATGGCCCTGAGAAACAAAAACTTATTAAACTAAAAGAAAAAATGCAAGTGGATAATGTTTTCTTCTATCCATCAATTTCAAAAGCACAAATGCCTGAAATTATTAAAGGAATAGATGTTTCAATAATACCACTTAAAAAACTAGATTTATTTAAAGGGGCAATCCCATCAAAAATATTTGAAAACTTAGGAATGAAAAAGCCGATTTTATTGGGTGTAGAAGGTGAAGCAAAAGAATTATTTATAGATGAAGGAAAGTGTGGATTAGCATTTGAACCTGAAAACTATAATGATTTAGCTAAGAAGTGCGAACAAATTATTACTAACAAAGAAGCTTACCAAACTTTTGCTGAAAACGGTAGAAATTATGTAAATGCTAATTTTAACCGAGATAAAATTGCAGAAAAACTGTTACTAGAAATTAAAAAACTTGACTAGATGAAAATACTAACCATAATTGGAGCCAGACCACAGTTTGTAAAAGCAGCTGTTGTTAGCAGAGAGTTTGCAAAGTACCCATCTATAGAAGAAGTTATTTTACACACCGGGCAACATTTTGATAAAAATATGAGTGACGTATTTTTTGACGAAATGGAAATACCCAAGCCGGATTATAATCTTGAAATCAACTCTCTTTCACATGGTGCTATGACAGGTAGAATGCTTGAGGAAATAGAAAAAGTATTAATAAAAGAACAGCCTAATTATGTAATGGTTTATGGCGACACTAACTCTACAATTGCTGGAGCTTTGGCTGCAAAAAAACTTCATATTAAAGTTGCTCATATTGAGGCTGGCCTAAGAAGTTTCAATATTGAAATGCCTGAAGAAGTAAATAGAATTTTGACAGATAGAATTTCAGATGTATTGTTCTGCCCTACACAAACGGCAATTGACAATTTAGAAAAAGAAGGCGGTAAAAACAGTTATGGAGAAATAGTAATGAGTGGCGATGTAATGCAAGATGCAGCTATGTTTTATGCTGAAAAAGCAAAAGAAAAAAATACTATTTCTAATGATATATTAAAATCTCACTTTATCCTTTGTACGCTTCACAGGGCTGAAAATACTGACAGCAAAGAAAAACTAACTGACATTGTAAATGCTTTAAATGAAATTCAAAAAACCACCAATATTGTTCTTCCGCTTCATCCAAGAACTGCTAAAAAGTTAAATGAGTTCAATTTAAAATTGAACGTAACACTTATTGAACCTGTCGGATATTTTGATATGATAACGCTTTTAGAAAACTGCAAAATGGTGATGACTGATAGTGGAGGGCTCCAAAAAGAAGCCTTCTTCTTTCATAAAAACTGTGTTACATTACGTGAACAAACCGAGTGGGTAGAACTAGTTAAAAACGGCTACAACAAACTGGCAGGAAGCAATTACGAGCAAATTTTAAAACTTAGTAATGAAATGCTAAGCAAGTCTTCTGACTTTTCTAAAAACCTTTATGGTAATGGCAATGCAGCTGAAGTTATTGCTCAATGGTTTGTAAACCAAGGTTAGTATGTGCGGAATATTTGGAGCCATTAACTTTAAAAATCAGTTTTCGGAAAAAGAACACACGCTATTTTCGAACTCTTTAAATTCAATTGCTCACAGAGGCCCTGACAACCAATCCCACTATCACACTTTTAATGAAAAAACAAAAACAGATGTTTTTTTAGGACACAGAAGGCTTTCCATTATTGACCTTAGTGAAGGAGCCAATCAACCATTTATTGATGATGATTTAATTCTCATCTTCAATGGAGAAATTTTTAACTACCTGGAATTACAAAAAGAGTATTTCCCTAATGAAAACTTCAAAACGAATTCTGATACTGAGATTATCACCAAAGTATATAGGAAGTTCGGCAAAGAAGGTTTTAACTTATTTAACGGCATGTGGGCATTTGCCCTTTACGATACCAATAACAATCAACTCATTCTTTCTAGAGACCGTTTTAACATAAAACCTCTTTACTATGTTAAAGAAGACAACAAATTATTTTTTGGAAGTGAAATTAGATCACTTCTACCCTTTCTAAAAAACAAAGAAGCCAATAAGCATTCTGTTTATCAATTTATTCGGTCGGGTATTACCAATTTTAATACTGAGACCTATTTTAAAGGAATCAATAAAGTACCTGCAAAACATTCCTTAATAATTGATTTAGCAAACGAAACTACCACACTACATCATTACTGGGAATACAATGATTCCAATCCGTCAGGTGATGTTTTCGAGCAGTTTAGATATTTATTAGAAGACTCGGTAAAAATTCGTTTAAGAAGTGATGTAGAAGTAGGTTCGTTGCTGAGTGGTGGAATAGATTCTACTGCCATTACCCTTTTAGCGAATCAGCAACAGAAAATAAAATCGTTCTCTGTGGTTTCTGAAATAAAAGCCTACAGTGAAGAAAACTTTATCGACAAAGCCATTCGCTCGCATGGCTTTGAAAATGTAAAGTTCAACTTTAACGAAAATGATGTCATTAATTACATCAACACTACTCTAGAATACCAAGAAGAACCATACATATCTTCTAGCATTATTGCACAATATCTCATTTTTAAAACCATTAAAGAAAAAGCCGGAATTAAAGTGGTACTCAGCGGACAAGGAGCAGATGAAATCTTAATGGGATATGTTCGCTTCTTCTTTTTTAGCCTAGGCTATGCCGTTAAAAAGAAAAAACTGGGATACTTAGCCAATACATTGGGTGGTTCTATGCTTAACGGTAATTTCTTTTATCATTTCGACTTGTACCAAGCCAAAAAGTTTTTACAGCGTAAAAAATTCTCCGGGCAGTTTGATTTTTTAACCAATGAATTTCAACCTATCGCTAAGTGGCAAGACGTTTACGACATTAAAAAATCTCAGATAAACGATGTAGATAAATTTTCAATACCAGCACTTGCTCACTACGAAGACCGAAATTCTATGGCACATTCTATTGAAGTGCGCCATCCGTTTTTAGACCACCGATTGGTTGACTTTTCAGTTAACTTACAGCTCAAACATAAAATTCATAAAGGGTGGACCAAGTATATTTTGCGTAAAGCCATGAAAGATTTAGATAAAGAAATTAGGTGGCGAAAAGACAAAAAAGGCTTTACCACACCTCAAGAGAAATGGTTAAAAAACGAACTAAAAGAAAACATTTTAGCAGCCTTTGATAATTCTGTCTTACAAGAAATGGGAATGATTGACGCTAAAAAGTTTCAGCAACATTATAAAGACTTTGTGCAAGGGAAAAGTATGCTCAATTCACCGGATATTTTTAGAACCTATATTACTGAACTTTGGGCGAAAAAGTACTTTGGCTAAGATATTTTAAGTATTAAAGCTAATACAAAAAGGACTTAATTACTTTTCAATTACGCTATTCTAATTATGGATTCCTGCTTTCGCAGGAATGATAGCAATACCTTTACTATATATTACCATTCCCGTGAAAACGGGAATCCAGAAATAATAAAACTCAATCTTCTGCTAAATAACGAATAGAGTTCACCAACACACTTTTTACATCAGGGTTTTGGAGATTCTCTTCATTTACAAAAGCATAAGAACCTAAATTAATCCATTCAGAATTGGTACCTTTTCGCTTAAAGTTTACAATGCCGCCAATGGTTTTAATATCATAATAACTATTCCAGTTGTACGCCAGTAAATCATAGCTTTTAAAATAAGTAGAAATAGAATCCGTAACCGAGCGAACATCTATTAAACTATCAGAAAGTATGGGCGGACCGTTCCAGTGATTAGAAGATGCAAAATGTAGCTCCGCTCCCGAAACATCTTTAAAAATAGGATGGTCGATAAGCAAACTTAAACTTAGCGGATTAGGTTTTACAGCATCAGTTTCTACACCAAACAAATGCGAAACTCCGGAAGTAAGATAAGTAGGAGAATTCACCAAAGGATGATTAAATGGCAAGGTTTTTAATGAATCGGTAGCATCATTGGTAAATATCATTTCGTCATCATTCAAGATGATTTGATTATTCATAAAGCCGTTAGCCGTAACCAATACATTGCAATTTAATTGGTCAATGTTTTGCTTGAGTTGTGCCGTAGCAAACGGATAATTATCGTAAAACCAAAGCAGTTGTGTGTTATGCTGCTCATCCATTAAATCCACATCAGCAATGACGTTGAGGCTTAACTCAGGAAAGTTTTTGGTGAAAAAATCAACGATAAAAAACTCTTTGGGTGTTACATACAAATCACGCTCAAGGCTAAGCCTTTTAGCAGGCACGCCATCCGTAGAGTTGTAACCAAAAAAAGACTTTCCGCCAAAGCTGTTCTCCCCTTGCCTACACAAAAAAGGATACACCAGTGTAACATCCGCCTTTTCTTTTGATTTTATGATGACAGGCACTTTCTTTTCCCAATGATAAATACCGCTAGGCAAATCAGGAACTTGGCAAGTAAGCGTTGGCTGATAGTTTAAGCCCTCACTATACACTTGTGGCGAAGGCGCTTGCTGAATACGCCCAATTCCTTTGGTTTCAAAAACTACTTCACCTTTTAAATTGTAGAGCCGATAACTCTTTTTTATTTCTTTTAGATTTTCATCGGCAAACAGCACCAGCGAATCACCCGGATAGAAAGAGATGTTGTTGCAATAGCCATGTTTAATGGGCACATTACCAAAGTCTATTTTGGAAAATACAATAGCTACAATAATAGCCACCAGTAAAAACTTTATCCACTTTAGTTCTTTAAACATACGCTAAACTTGGTATAAAGGTAATGGTTTATGCGAATTGATGAGATGATTATTTAATTAGATAATGCGATAATCAAATGAGTTAATAGGTAGATAAGTTAAATGGTTAAAAAAGTAAATGGAAGTATGACGAACTACAATTAAAGATTCACCAACTTGTTACTAAGATTTACGAACTTGAGTTAAAGATTTGGGTTCATGAATCTTAGATTTGGGTTCTTGAATTCGAGATTAAGGTTCTTGAATTAAAGATTCGTTTCCTTGAATCTTAGATTAAGGTTCTTGAATTAAAGATTCGCTTGTCTGAATCTTAGATTTAGGTTCATGAATTCGAGATTTGCTTTCATGAATCTAAGATTAGCTTCCATAAAACCTTAATTCAGGTAGGCAAAAATGGCAGGAAAGCCCCTGTTTTAGGGCGAAACTGTTAAAAAACCCTTAAAATGACTGACAAAATGGCAAAACACTCACTTTTTTAGGAAAAAGAGTATTTTTACTAGGCTAACTAGAAATGGATAAAGAAATTAAAGATAAAATAACTCTTGCACTTGCAATTTTATTAGCATTCCTAATAGTTGGATTTTTATTAATGTATCTTGCATGGAGTTTTGGACCAGGAGGCTATCCAAGAGCAGAAGTTTATGAATTTGCAATACCTGAAGATTCTTTAATTCAAATTATTTATGAAGCTAAAGAAGAAAATCAAAACATTAAAATACCAAACGAACTTATAGAGCCTATATTCAATGAAGGCAGAAAAGATAGTACTGACCATTATTATCACGTTTTCTTTTATTATCCAGATAAAAACCAAGTAGTAAAAACAGCTACAAGAAAAGATGGAAAGAGAAAATCAACTTTGATGTTTATTTATATTTACGACTTAGAAACTAGAAGCTGGATTCAAGTTAATGAATACTTTTGGTGGTGGAAGAATAAGCCGCTTTTAGATGAGTTTGAAAAAAGAATATTATCAAAAATTCAAGAGAAGGTTAAGTAAGTTATCACTTTAAGAGACTTAAATGAAAACCATTAAAAGTGAATACAAAATTACTATCCATTCAATTATCAGGTTTCTTATTGGGATGATAATTATTTTGCCTACAACTCTTCTTTCATTAAGCAACTTTGGCTACAATCCTGAAAGTGGTATTATTACTTTTCTGGAAGTCGTTATAATATTTATTATTTCCATTTATTTATCACATCAACTAAGTAAGGCAAGGATTAAAGTAATAATGAATGAAGATGGTTATTTTCATATGTGGGAAAAACGATACCCTTTCAGTAAAGCAAAAAGCTTAAAAATTTCTTGGAATATAATAGATAACTTCATTATGGAAGAGGAAAGGACCTTTGACAGCTTTATTATTAATTTAAATAATGGGAGAAGGTATAAAATTTCAAGGTTATCAATTTTTCCTATTGAAGATGACTTTAAAAAATTAGTAAATGATTTTCCAGTAATTTCAAACCAATTTTTACTTTCTAATAATAATGAACGACAAATAGTAGAAAGCGAACCTTTTTATAAATCTAAAGGGTTTAAATTCGTATTATTTGTAATGTTAGGAATATTAATCTTTCTTACAATATCAAAAATAAATGAAACGAATAGTGCTACTAGCTGGGCTTCTTTAACTGTAATTTCTAGCGGATTACTTTTTTATTTATTAAAAGTCTATTCTAAGAAGTAAGAGTAATTATCTCTTCTTCCCCAACCAAAAATCAAAAAACTCTTTACGGCTGGCACGTGAGGTAAATACCGAAAGCATGGTTCGTACTAATCCTGTTTGTTTTTGTTCCGGCTCTTTGGGTGTAGCTTTAGGTTCGGGTTGTGTTTCTTGCGGCAGCTCATTATTGGTTTTGTATTGGCTTTCTTTTTCCTTTTGCAGTTGGTCTGCAATAGCAAAACGGTCTTGGGCTTGTCTGCCATAACCTAAATTCTCTTCAATCAAGCCAAGGTTGTTGTGTGCAATTTCATCTGTTGGGTCAAGCTCAATGGCTTTTTTGTAATTATCAATGGCTTCATAAGTTAAGCCAATGTGTGCTTGTATGTAAGCCAGGCTGCTATATCGGTAAGCATTTTCGGGTTCAAGCTCTTTGGCTTTTTGCAAAGCATCAAAAGCTTCTTCATACTTTTGTAAATGAAAATAAGTAACGCCCATTTCGCTCCAAATGTCAGCATCTTTGGGCTTGGCTTCCAGCAAAAATTCAAAGTCTTCAATAGATTGGCTGTGCTTGTCTAATCTTCGGTAACATATAGCTCGGTAATACACCGACTCCAATTGTTTGTCTGTAGATTGTATGGCATTGGTAAAATGCTTTACAGCTTCTTCGTAATTATGTTGCTTCATGAAATCGGAAGCGGTATCGAAATCAGTCATTAAAATTGAATTTTATAATATAATATAGGCAAAAAGCCCAATTGTGGTTCTTCGTAAGCTTCTTTGGTTATCGGGTTATAAATTCTGGTCAATACGTTTTGTATGTTCAGCACATTAATTAAATCCAGCGCCAACTCATGGCTTGATTTTTTTCGGTTGGCAGTGTGCGAAATCCGAACATCAAAGCGCTGGTATTCTTTGCTCTGCTGAGAATATGCCTGGTCAGTTAAATAAGCCGTATTAAAATAATCAGAATTTACCACATCAAAAGGTGTGTATCGGTTTCCACCGCCCAAGGTATATTTTCCGCCTATGGTCAAATAGTTTTTCTTTTCTTTACTGGTAACAAACGATTTTGCACCTAAAAGGTTCAATAAATAATTGGCATTAAAAGCGGTGTTTCGTTCTATGCCGTCACTTCCTTTGTATTTAGATTCGTAAAGCGAGCCCGTAATCAAAAAGAAATATTTCTTATTGAAGAATTTTTCAATGGTCATTTCTACACCATAGTTTTCGGCCGTTCCTTCGTTTACCAGCTTACCCGGAAGTTCAATAAAATTCATATCTCTTCCTTCATTAATCATTGAAAAAGAACTGCTAGCTTCAGACTGCACCGGAATTTTATCCAGGTATTGATAATATCCTTCTAACTTAAATCGCAAAAATTCTGTAAAATAATTTTCATAACCTAATACATAGTGTGTGCTTCTAGTAAAATCCATGTTTTGATTAAACGGACCTTTTACACCGTTTTTATCGGTTACTTTTAAAAAGTAAGTATAAATAGGTTGCAACTGATGGTGAACTCCATAGCCGGCACTCAAGGAAGAGTTGTCGTTTATATTAAAACGTAAGCCCGCTCTTGGCTCAACTGCCTGCGAGTTGTTGTAAGTAAAGAGCAAATAATTTACACCGCCATTTGCCGTCCAGCGTTTAGAAATTTTGTATTTCCATTGCGCATAAGCCTGCACTAAAAACAAATCGTTTCTGTCAACGGTAGTAATTCTTTCTTGCAGACTTTCTGTTGATTTTCTGTAAACACTATCGCTAAAATTAATGGCAATGTTTTTTGCCACCAGGCCAGATTTTAAGGTATGCTTCTTCCCTATTTTTCTGTTTAAAATAGCTTGAACGGTTTGGTCTATTTCTATCATTCTGTTTCTCACAAAAGGAAGCGGATTAATGACTTTAGAAAAATCTGCTGTATCTCTTCTTAGGTCATGGCGGCTATACGAAGAACTATAAGAAGGAGAGTAACTATACTTAAGCGAAGTTTTTTCATTGACAAAATGATGATAGTTAAATCCCATAATCGCCAAGCGAGAACCGAAATATACATCACGGCCTAAATCTCCGTAAGAAAAATCTGTAGAATCTCTATCGGCATCCAATAGTTTTATATCGCTTAATCCGGCAACAGAGAAAACAGAGAAATAGCCTTTTTTGGTAGGAAAGTTTAATTTAAACGTTAAGTCTTGGTAAGTAGGATTAGAGGAAACACCAATTTTTAAACCTGCAGCTGTAAACAATGCCAAGGTAGAATATCTATAAGAAACCAAATAAGAAGAATGTTTTTCTTTATTGATTGGACCTTCAGCTAAAGCTTCCAAGCCCATTACCCCAAACTGCCCGGTAAACTCATGCTTTTTTGCGTTTCCGTTTCTTAGCTTTAAATCAAATACGCCTGCCAAAGCATTTCCGTATTCGGCAGGAAAAGCTGCCGTCATAAAATCAGAGTTGGCTAAGGTTTTATTATTCAAAATTCCAATGGGTCCTCCGGTGGTTCCAAACAATGCAAAGTGACTTGGGTTAGGAACGGTAATACCATCAATTCGCCAAAGCAACCCTAAAGGAGAATTACCTCTGATGACGATATCGTTTCTGCTATCATCAGAGCCTCTTATGCCCGGAAAATTGCTAGCCATTCTTGCAGGGTCTCCTCTACTGCCTGCATATCGGTCTGTTTCTTCAATGGCAAAAGTTCGAGAGCTAATGGTAGAGAATTCATTATTGACTTCTTCCCGCTTTAACGACTTTACCTCAAATGCTTCAATTTCAAAAGCAGATTCTTCTAATGCAATAGGTAAATCAATTTGTTTACCGGAAGTAACCTTTAGTATTTTCATTACATAAGGTTTGTAACCCAACACACTTACTACCAAGCTGTATTCACCCACAGGAATGTTTTCAATAATAAAATAGCCTTGTTCATCGCTAATTACACAACTAAACTGTTTCTCACCTTTGAGTATACATATATTGGCTGCAAATAATGGAGAGCCAATTTCCATGTCTGTGATTCTGCCTTTTACGGTTCCTTCTATTTGAGCATAAAATAAAGTAGAGCAGATTAAAAACCCTACAAGTAAAATGAATTTCAAACTGAATTGAAATTTTGCTATTTTCGGAAATATGTACTCCACTATTTAAAAATAAAACAAAGTACATAGATACAACTTATTTCGTTTTATAAATAAAAAACCATTCCCATGAAAATGGGAATCCAGTAATAATGAATACCTTTTATGTTTATATACTAGCGAGTAAAAGAAATGGAACACTATATATAGGTTTAACCAATGATATTGAAAGAAGAATTCAGGAACATAAAACAAAACAAGTAAAAGGTTTTACATCAAAATATTCTATTAATTTACTAGTTTACTATGAGCAACACCACAACTACGATGAAGCTTTTGAAAGAGAACGACAGCTAAAAAAATGGAATAGAAAATGGAAATTAGAACTTATTGAAAAGAGTAATCCGGATTGGGAAGATTTGTCTAAAGAATGGTTTTAAGTTCTTGAGTTTATTAATTTTCTGGATACCCGTTTTCACGGGTATGATTTTGTGAGGGATTTTTTATACTTTCGGACTTTGATGAATCACGATGTAAAAATAACCGAATGCCCGAGAGATGCAATGCAAGGCATCAAAAACTTCATTCCCACTGAATTAAAGGCTAAATATATAAATGCGCTACTAAAAGTTAACTTTGACGTACTCGACTTTGGAAGCTTTGTTTCTCCTAAGGTAATTCCACAAATGAAGGATACCGCTGATGTTCTTAAGCTATTAGATTTATCTAATAGCAATACTAAGCTTTTAAGCATTGTCGCCAATAACTCAGGAGCTACTAAAGCCTGTGCGTTCGATGAAATTTCTATTTTAGGTTTTCCGTTTTCTATCTCAGAAACTTTTCAATTAAGAAACACTAACTCTACCATTGAAGAATCTTTAAAGAGAGTTGAGTTTATCCAAAACCTATGCGAAAAGAAAAATAAAACCTTATTAGTTTACATTTCAATGGGCTTTGGCAATCCCTACAACGACCCTTGGAATACCGAAATCGTTTGGAAATGGACTAAAGAATTAAGCCAATTAGGAATTAAAGTTTTGTCTTTTGCAGATACCATTGGTGTTTCCAATCCTGAAAAGATAAAATATGTTTTTGAAAACATTGTTCCTGAATTCCCTGAGGTTGAATTTGGCGCACATTTACATACTGCACCACATAATTGGCAAGAAAAAATTGAAGCCGCTTATAACAGTGGTTGCAGAAGATTTGATGGAGCTTTAAAAGGTTATGGTGGTTGCCCAATGGCTGAGGATAAATTAGTTGGGAACATGCCAACCGAAAATATGATTGAGTATTTTACCGAAAAAAATGTTGGGCTTTCCATTAACAAAGAAGCACTCGTTTCAGCGTTCAAGGTATTGCCGGAGGTATTTTCTCATTAGGAATCAAAGAATTAATTTAATTCCTATTTGATTCTCACAATATAATGTATAAATTTATTGAGTTAAAATTAACCTAACTGTTCACATTATGAAGAAAATTTACTTATCAGCAATGGCTATAGCTATTGCCATTATTTCAACCCTTCAACTTTCAGCACAAACTTTTTATCATGACTATGTAGATGGTAGAGTGCATTTCATTATTAAAAAAGAATTTCCGTTAGACAATGGTATTTCTAGTATTGATGGGAAAATAAAAAATGACATAGATTGGAATAATTTAGACTTAAATTATTTCCCATTCATGCAAAAGCTTTCTGAAAAATACCAAATCACTAAGCTTTCTAAGCCTGCTCATGCTGCAAAAGAATCTTTTGTGCTTCAAAGAACATTTAGAATTGAATTTTCTGACTTCCACAATGTAGAGCAAATTATAAAAGATTTGGAAGCAATAGAAATGGTAGAAATGGCAGAGAAAGCCGAAATGTGTTATGTAGAATATACGCCAAATGATCCTTTCTTCAATTCTACACAAATGTGGGGATTATTTAAAGTACAAGCAGACTTAGCTTGGAACTTATCTTTTGGAAATGCGAACATTGTAGTCGCCACTACTGATAACGCCATGCAAGTTACCCACCCTGATTTTGCAGGAACTATTTGGACAAACCCGGGAGAAATTCCTAACAACAATATTGATGATGATGGTAATGGTTACATTGATGATGTAAATGGATTTGACGTGAGTGATAACGATAACAACGTAATGCCTCCTACTAACGGTCATAGCCATGGTACACACGTAATGGGTACTGTTGGTGCAAGAACAGATAACAACACAGGTGTAGCCTCAATTGGTTTTGGTATTAAAAATATGCCTGTTAAATGTGCTAGTAATTCTTCATCAACTACTGCGCTTCCGAATGGATATGATGGAATAGTTTATGCCGGAAGCTCAGGCGCCCATGTAATTAACTGCTCTTGGGGAGGAACAGGAAGTAGTTCTTATGGTTCAAGTGTAGTAAGTTGGGCTGTTAATCAAGGGATTATTATAGTAGCTGCAGCAGGTAATAGCAATTCAAGTGCAAACCACTATCCTTCAAGCTATCCGGGAGTAATTTCTGTCGGAGCAACCACTTCTTCAGATACTAAAGCTAGTTTCTCAAATTATGGTTCTACACTTGATGTTTCTGCGCCAGGTGTAAATATTTTAAGTACTTTACCTACTAATCAATATGGTTATTTACAAGGAACTTCAATGGCAAGTCCTCTTGTTGCAGGTCTAGTGGGGTTAATGCTTTCATATAATCCAAATATTACTCCTGCAAACGTATTAAGCTGTTTAACTTCTACTTGTGATCCTATTTCAGGTTCTTTAGCCAGTCAAATGGGAGCAGGAAGAGTAAATGCTTTTAAAGCACTACAATGTGTTGGAGCTTTATTAAGCAGTAAACCTTTAGCAAATTTCACAGCTAATGTTACAACGGTTACTGCCGGTGGTAGCGTAAACTTTACAGATTTATCATTATACAATCCTACTTCTTGGAATTGGACATTTACAGGTGGTACACCTAGTACTTCATCTACTAAAAATCCGGCTAACATTGTTTACAATACGCCCGGAACATATCAGGTAAGATTAATAGCAAGTAACTCAAATGGATCTGATACTGCTACTAAAGTTGCCTATATAAATGTTGTAGCCAGTAACGGTTGCGACTCTATTACTAATATTATTGCTACAGACAGTCTATTAAGTGTTTGGTCAGCAGGACCTAGTGGATATTTAGGAGGAACTTTTGCAAACAACCTTAATACTTGGGCTGAGCATTTTACTAATACAACTGCTGCAACTCACCTACAGTATTTTGACATTTATTTAGCAAGAGCCGGTTCAATAAATAATACTAACTCATTTGCTGTAGCCATGTGGACGGTACACCCAACCACAGGAGCACCGGATACAGTTAAAGCAGCGGTTGGAATAACTTACAGAACCATTAAAAATATAACGGGAACAGGAGGATTTGTTAGAATCAACTTTGGTACTCCGGTTAAAATACCTGCAAACAATCAGTTCTTTTTAGGATTACAAGCTGATAAGTTTAACCCTGACACTTTAGCTTGGGGAACAACCCCAAATTTAAATGGTTCAGGAAGAACAGGAAAAATATGGACGGATGTATCCGGAGGAACTTGGCAGCCAACACAAAATGTGTTTACTGTAAGCAGTCAACCTTTGCATCTAGCCGGATGGACATTTGCTTATGTTACTTCTTATCCTGTTACCGCTGTCGTAACTCCATTAACAGATACCATTTGTGCGGGAGACTTTGTTAACTTTAATGCTTCAACATCTCCAAATGCAAGCTCATATAGCTGGACATTTAACGGAGCCAATCTGTCATCTTCAACTTCTGCTACTCCATCAGTTACATTTGCTAATCCAGGAGTTTATGTTCAATCGTTAAGAGCATACAATAGTTGTGGGTATTATGATTTAGAATATCCTTCTATTACTGTTGACCCTTCCCCAAATGTAAATGTAACCACAAGTTTGGATACTATTTGCCCGGGAGGCTCTGCTACTTTAACAGCAACAGGAGCTAGTACCTATAGCTGGACACCAACAACAGGTTTAAGCCCAACTACCGGAGCAGTTGTTACTGCCACACCTGCCAGTACTACAACTTATACAGTTACAGGAACAACGGGAAATTGTAGTGATATAGACAATGTTACGATTAATGTAGATGTTGCTCCTACTGCAGCATTTACTTTCTCGCCAACAAGTAATATTTGTCCAAACACTCCCGTAACTTTCAATCCGAACGCAACTATTAATGCATCGTCTTATAACTGGTCATTTACCGGAGGAACACCTTCTACATCAAATCAGGTATTTCCTGTTATTACTTATGCTTCAAGCGGAAGTTATCCTGTTTTCTTAACAGCTTCCAACTCTTGTTCAAATGACACATTAACAGGATTTATTACTATTGATATTTGTACCGGAGTATCAACTATAGAAACAAAAACAGGTATTACTTCTTACTTCAACCCTTCTAACAAAAATGTTCAGATAGGCATGAATAATGTTCCTGTCGGTAATTATCAAATTATGATAATGAACTCCATTGGACAAAATGTAATAGAAGAAAATGTTTATGTAAACTCTAAAACCATGCTTAAAACATACAATATGGATGAGTTTGCAAACGGAGTATATTACATCAAACTATTTAATTCAGAAGATAACTTCACCAATAAGTTTGTGAAATACTAAATAACTAAAACCTAAAATCCTTGAAAAGCCATGATAATTATCATGGCTTTTTTCGTGCTTTAAGTCGCTAAAAACAAGCTGAAAGAAAACAGAATAACTTACCTTTGTGGTATGAAAGTTTTATTGATAGGTGCATCAGACAAACCTGAAAGATATTCTTATAAGGCGATTAATATGCTTACAAGTCATAAGCATAATGTAACTCCCGTTTCAATTAAAAAAGGTAGTGTTGCAGGTATTGAATTTGTAAAAGAAATTCCGAAAGATGAAGAATTTGATACGGTAACCTTATATATCAATCCTAAATTACAGGAGCAGTATTATCAGGAAATTATTGATTTAAAACCAAGAAGAGTCATCTTTAATCCGGGTACAGAAAACCAAGAGTTTGAATCTCTTTTAAAGGAAAACGACATAGCACCTGTTGAAGCTTGTACATTGGTGATGCTTACTATCGGTTCATTTTAGTCAACACTAATTTATCGCAATTAAAAAAGGGATACAATTTGTATCCCTTTTTTATTTTATAAGGTGAGAAGAATTTATTCTTCGTCTTTTTCTAAATCAGCTTTTAAAGATGAAAGCGCATCTAAGTCACCAAGAGTTGTTTTTTCTAAGTTAGAACGAACATCTTGAATAGCTTTGTTGGTTGCTTTACCTTTTTTCGCTTTAGTTTTACCTTTTGTACCATCATCACCTTCCACTTCATCTTGGAAAGTTTGAGTATGTGAAACTAAAATACGTTTTGAGTTTTTGTTAAACTCTAATACTTTAAAGTTTAATTTCTCATCAACATTAGCTGTTTTACCATCTTCTTTTACAATGTTGTTTTTGGTAGCAATACCTTCAACACCGTAAGGAAGAGATACGATAACAGTTTTTCCTTTAATTCCAATGATAGTACCTTCATGAACAGAGTCAGGAGTAAATACAGATTCAAACGTATCCCAAGGATTCTCCTCTAACTGTTTGTATCCTAATTTAAGTCTTCTGTTTTCTCTGTCAATCTCAAGAATAACAACCTCTAAAGATTCACCTACTTTGGTAATTTCAGATGGGTGATTGATTTTCTTAGACCATGACAAGTCAGAAATATGAACTAAACCATCAATTCCTTCCTCAAGCTCAACAAACACTCCAAAGTCAGAAATATTAGTTACTTTACCTGTATGCTTAGAATCAACAGCGTATTTGCTTTCAATACCTTCCCATGGATCCGGTTTCAATTGCTTAATGCCTAGAGACATTTTTCTTTCTTCTCTGTCTATTGAAAGGATTTTAGCTTCTACTTCGTCACCTACCTTAAAGAATTCTTGAGCAGGTTTTAAATGGTTAGACCAAGTAATTTCAGATACGTGAACTAAACCTTCAATACCCGGTTTAATTTCAATAAACGCACCATAATCAGCCACAACAACCACTTTACCTTTAACCACATCACCCACTTGTACGTCATCACCAAGGTTTTCCCAAGGATGAGCAGAAAGTTGTTTTAAACCAAGTGCAATTCTTGATTTGCTTTCGTCAAAGTCAAGGATAACCACATTGATTTTTTCATCCAACTTAACAATTTCTTCAGGGTGAGAAATTCTACCCCAAGAAAGATCAGTAATGTGAATTAAACCATCTACACCACCTAAGTCAATGAACACACCATAAGAAGTAATGTTTTTAACAACACCTTCTAATACTTGTCCTTTCTCTAGTTTAGAGATGATTTCACGTTTTTGTTGTTCAATTTCGGCTTCAATAAGCGCTTTATGAGAAACAACAACGTTTTTGAATTCTTTATTAATTTTAACTACTCTGAATTCCATTGTTTTGGCAACGTACACATCGTAATCTCTAATAGGTTTCACATCAATTTGAGAACCCGGTAAGAATGCTTCAATACCGAATACGTCAACGATAAGTCCACCTTTAGTTCTACACTTAACGTAACCTTTAACAATTTCCTCAGTTTCAAGAGCATTATTTACTCTATCCCAAGCTTTTAATGAACGAGCCTTAGCATGAGAAAGGTTTAACTGTCCGTTTTTATCTTCTTGGTTTTCGATAAATACTTCTATCTCATCACCAACTTTTAAATCAGGGTTGTATTTTACCTCAGAAATTGGAATAATACCTTCAGATTTGTAGTTAATATTAACCACAACTTCTTTTTCGTTGATTCCAACTACTGTACCCATCACTACATCTTGCGTATTAATAGAAGCAAGTGTAGCATCGTACATTTTTTCTAAATCAGCTTTTTCAGAGTCAGAGTAAGTTTCTTCATACTTACCAATTCTGCTCCAGTCAAAATCTTTTAACGGCTCACCATTGGTAACAGGAGCTGTTTCCTTTTTAACTTCTTTTTTTGCTGGTTTTTCAGCCTTAGCTGTTTCTTTGTTTTCTACCGACTCTTCAGATTTTTTAGATTCGGTTTTTTTTGCTGAAGCTGCTTTTTTTGGAGTTTCTTCTGCAGCCTTTTCGTTTTCAGCGTTTTCTTTTTCCGCCATTTGTATTTAGCTTGTATCTCACTCTAAGTCCGGATAAATGAGAGTTGGTTTAACATAAGGCATTCCGGATAACACCTATTTTTTTAATGAGGCGCGAAGATAAGATTTTAATTTTTATTGGGCAAATTTGCTAAGATTAGTAATACAAGTTAAATTTGGTTTATGGAATATATAACTCTTTTTAATGGTGATAAAATAGAAAAGAATTTCTTTGAAGCTTGACTAAAAGAGTTGAAAAACGAAGTATGGGAGTTAAAAAACATTTCTGAACTAGGAAGCGAGCACATAAATTGTGAATTGACGTTTTCCACTATATCGCCTTTAACTTGTGATTGTTATTATGAATCAAATAACTATAGCATGATTACAAAAGAAGCTTATCAAAACTATATTAAAGAATAAATAACCTAAAACTAGATTAGCTTTCCACACTTATAAAAGAGATACTCAAAAAAAATATACCTTTGTCTAACATGGACAT
>JAUHYR010000092.1 GCA_030426475.1 Bacteroidia bacterium | reverse complement strand
TAAACTATGATTTTTCGAAAACCGTTTTAAATGATAAAGTATCAAACTATAAAGTCTTTCAAAAAGAAAACGTAAAAATAGGTGTTTTTGGACTGGGGGTTGAACTAGAAGGATTGGTTTTGCCACAACTCTATAAAGAAACCAAATATTTAAACCCTATAGAAAAAGCAATAGAAACGGCAGAAGTATTAAAAACTAAAGAAAACTGTGATTTAATTGTCTGTCTATCTCATTTAGGCTATGAGTATAACTCTAAAAAAGTATCCGATAGAGTTTTGGCAGAACAAGCACCTTACATAGATATAATATTAGGAGGTCATACACATACTTTTCTAGATAAATCAGTTACCGTTAAAAATTCCGAAAATAAAACCATGATTTGTCAAGCAGGCTGGGCAGGTCTCAGACTCGGTAGAATTGATTGCTGGATAGAGAAAGAAAAACAACAAAAAGAACTGCAGTCAAATAATATTAA
Organism: Bacteroidia bacterium; assembly: GCA_030426475.1. Taxonomy (GTDB): domain Bacteria; phylum Bacteroidota; class Bacteroidia; order Flavobacteriales_E; family Vicingaceae; genus CALALS01. The sequence continues at coordinate 9,676 of JAUHYR010000092.1, read as the reverse complement.
ATTATAAATAGGTATATAAGCAACTATTTTTAATAATTTTCGTCTCTATTATTGGTTATTAAAAATCATTTTAATTATATGAGCAAAGGGGTAATAAACAAATACAGAAGATTGTATTCATTTTTGATAGTAGTATTACTACTATTAATATTCTCACAGTCATCTTACTCCCAAGGAACATTAATGCCAATAGGACCGCAGTCAAATACCTTTAGCAGTATGGTAAGAGGTTATTATTTTACTGCACCAACTAGCTTTACCATTTGTGGATTATATATTCCTACCAATGCATCAACTGGCTCACAAAATGTGGAAGTAGTTCGATTTACTGCAGGGACACCTCCTGCATATCCAGCAACAACAAATAACTTTGTTTCACTATTTTATCAAAATAACTATGTTCCCAATACTACCATACCATGTAATATACAAGTAAATGCCGGAGACATTATAGGTATTTATGGTGCCAGAAGTGCCGGAATGGTAAATAGTTATGATGGTGTACAGTATGTCTCTAATATTTTAGGTTTTCCTGTAACTCTATACAGGAGTGGTATGCAAGCCAATCTTTCAACACAACAAATGGCAAATATTTGGAATGAAAACAACTACAATATAGGTAGAATAGAAATGTATTATAATTGTTGTTCTACACCTGTTTATAGTAATGCTAATGCTACTATTTGTCAGAATGATAGTATTCTTCTTGGCGGAGCATACCAAAATACACCCGGCAACTATAATGATACACTTTTTGGGGCTGCTGTTGGCGGATGTGACAGTATTATTACAACTACTCTAGCTGTTGACCCCATTTCTACCACAAATACAACTGCACAAATATGTCAGGGAGATAGTATTTTAGTTGGAGGAGCTTATCAAACTACTTCAGGAAATTATAATGATACATTATACAATGGTGCCGCCAATGGTTGTGATAGTATTATCACCACTAATTTAACTGTTTATCCTATTCCGGTTAATAATGTAAATACAAATATTTGTCAGGGAGATAGCATTTTGTTAGCAGGCGCATATCAAAAAAATTCGGGAATATATAATGATACTATTTACAATGGATCCTCAAACGGATGTGATAGCGTTGTTAGTACAAACCTTACTGTAATTCCAATTCCAATTGGGAATGCCAATGCAAGAGTTTGTGATGGCGATAGTATACTTATTGGCAGTAACTACTACTCATCTGCCGGTGTATACTCATATACTATCCCTAACGGAAGTGCCTCAGGTTGTGATAGTATCGTTAATGTAAACCTTACCATTGATTATGCTTTTTCAAATCACCAAGACTTAACAATTTGCCAAGGAGATAGCATTTTAGTTGGTGGCAAATATGCTTCAAAATTTGGGTATAATGAAGTGAAATATCAATCTATAAATGGATGTGATAGTATTTATACAGCCACTATCTCGTTCCGTCCGCAATTTGATTATACTCTACCTGATGATACTACTTTATGTTTAGGTAAATATTTAACTCTCCAACCTCAAATTGATTATAACTATTATAGTTTGATGTGGGAAAATGGTAGCACTAGTCCCCAAAGAGATATTGATACTGCAGGAACTTACATCATGACCTATCAACATCATATATGTAACCATCAAGGAACCGATGAAATAAATGTGTTGTTTGAAAATTGTGATTTCTATATTTATGTACCAAATACCTTTACTCCTGACAAAGATGGTTTAAATGAAGGTTTTGCTCCCGTAATTTATGGTGAGTTTACAGATTACTCTTTTAGAATTTTTGACAGATGGGGGGAATTATTATTTGAGTCAAACACTCATGGAGAATCATGGAAAGGAACTTATTTTAATGAAGCTGTTAAGTCTGACGTTTATATTTGGCAGTTAGAAGTAAAACCTAAAAAAGGTAAACTAACCATACAAACAGGAAAAGTTACTATACTGAAATAATTTTTTCTATTTTTTTATTTTTCCACCTGTTTCATAACCATTGGATTTTTAGCAACTTATATCACCTGTTTTTACTACGTATAAATAACGAGTAGGACAAGTATAATTTTTCAAAAAAACAATAGGTAAAAAACTTTTTTTTAAACTTTTTTATATCAATATTTGTTCTGCTGAAAAAAAGGAGGTAACTTACCTTGATTTTTTAAGGCTACTAAGAAGTTTTAGTATCACTTATTTTAAAGAAAAAACCACTATGCAGAAACACGAACAAGTTTGGGAAAATTGTTTGAAAATTATCAAGGATAATGTGAGTCTGCAAGCCTACAAAACATGGTTCGAGCCTATTAAACCAAAAAAGTTAAAAGCAAGCGTATTAACAATACAGGTTCCGAGTCAGTTTTTTTACGAATGGCTTGAAGAGCATTATGTTTCATTATTGAAAAAAACTATTAGAAAAGAATTAGGAGAAGAAGGTAGATTAGAATATAGCATTATAATGGAGAGCAGCGCTAGCAGTTCAAAACCATATACTGTTAAAATTCCTACCACTAACAGAATGGCTCTAAAAAATCCTCCTGTAACATTACCCGTAGATTTAAATAAAGATAAACCTATTAAAAATCCTTTCATTATTCCGGGATTAAAGAAGGTTAATGTGGATTCACAATTAAATCCAAATTACTCTTTTGCTAATTTCGTTGAAGGTGATTGTAATAGATTAGCTCGCTCGGCAGGCTTTGCAGTTGCAAAAAATCCAGGCGGAACAGCATTCAATCCATTACTCATTTATGGAGGTGTTGGTTTAGGAAAAACTCACTTAGCTCATGCTATTGGAATTGAAATAAAAGACAAGCACCCTTCAAAAACCGTATTGTACGTTTCTTCAGAGAAATTTACTCATCAATTTATTGATGCGATTAGAAACAACAACCACAATGATTTCATACATTTCTATCAAATGATAGATGTACTTATTATTGATGATGTACAGTTTTTTGCAGGTAAAGAAAAAACACAAGATGTATTTTTCCACATCTTCAATCACCTTCACCAAACAGGAAAACAATTAGTGTTAACTTCTGACAAAGCACCAATTGAACTTCAAGGATTTGAACAAAGACTTCTTTCAAGATTTAAGTGGGGACTTTCTGCTGATTTACAAGCACCAGATTTAGAAACAAGAATAGCAATTCTTGAAAAGAAAATGTACAATGAAGGTTTAGACTTACCAAAAGAAGTTGCAGAATATTTAGCATACAGCATTACCACAAATGTTAGAGAACTTGAAGGCGCATTAATATCATTACTTGCTCAATCATCATTAAATAAAAAGTCAATTACACTAGAGTTGGCAAAACAAATGATTGATAAGTTTGTGAAAAACACAGCTAGAGAAGTTTCCATTGATTACATTCAAAAAGTGGTTTGCGATTATTTTGACTTACCAATTGAGTTAATGAAATCAAAAACTAGAAAAAGAGAAGTTGTTCAGGCAAGACAAATTGCCATGTATTTTTCTAAACAGCTAACTAAATCTAGCCTTGCCACTATTGGAATGCATTGCGGAGGAAAAGATCACGCAACTGTTCTTCATGCTTGCAAAACGGTAAACAACTTAATGGAAACAGACAAACGTTTCAGAGGTTACGTTGATGACCTAAGAAAGAAAATAAGTTTACAGTAAAAAATAAACACTTAAACATGAGCCCTCAAAATATGAGGGCTTTTTTGTTTTGTAAATAAATTAAAAAATAAAATTAATAATTTAAATTCGTAAGTACTATCTTTCGGAAAAATGTGAGGCATGAAGAGTATTTTAATGGTTTGCTTAGGAAACATTTGTAGGTCACCATTAGCTCAAGGGATTTTGGAGCATAAACTGGAAGAAAGGGGAATTAAAGCTTATGTAGATTCTGCGGGAACATCAGCTTACCATGAAAGTGAACATCCGGACAGACGATCAATTGAAGTTGCAAAAAAATATGGCATTGATATTTCTAAACAAAGATCAAGGCCTTTTGACAGGCTAGATTTTGATGAGTTTGACCACATATTTGTGATGGACTCATCAAATTACCAAAATGTAATGGCCCTTGCCATAAATGATGATCAAAAAAACAAAGTTGACCTCATATTAAACTTTCTATATAAAGACGAAAACAGAGCAGTACCTGATCCATATTATAGTGAATTGGATGGGTTTGAAAAAGTTTTTGATATGCTAGACAAAGCCTGCGATGAGCTAATTAATGAACTTTTTAATGAGTAAAGAAGGGAAAATATATCTCATTCCTTCTGCCCTTTCTGATACAGAAATTTACAATAGTTTTCCTGAATTTAATTCTGCAATCATTAATGATTTAAAATACTTTATCGTAGAAAATATAAAAACTTCAAGGCGCTTTATTAGAAAAGTATTACCCGATAAAAACATTGATGAATTAGAATTTTTCGAATTAAACAAACACACTTCCAAAAACGATTTAGCTAATTTTATTAAGCCTTGTTTAAATGGGAATAATGTAGCGCTATTATCTGAAGCAGGATGCCCTGCCATTGCAGACCCTGGCGCACGAGTAATTGCCATTGCTCACCAAAAAGATATAGAAATTATTCCATTAGTTGGCGCATCTTCTATCATTCTTGGGTTAATGGCTAGCGGGCTTAACGGACAGAGTTTCCAATTTCACGGATATTTACCAAAAGAAAGAGGAAAACGAATTAAAAAAATTAAGCAGCTTGAGCAATTTGCTCAACGACAAAATCAAACTCAATTATTTATCGAAACGCCTTATAGAAATAATCATTTATTAGAAGATTTACTAGCCAATTGCAACCCTGCTACTAAACTCTGCATTGCAAAAGATATTTTGGGTGAAAATCAATGGATAAAAACAAAAACAATAAGTGATTGGAAAGAAGTTACCCTACCTGATTTAAATAAAATACCTACAGTTTTTTTGATTCTTTAAAGCCAAATCTTTAGTCCAAAAACTAAAAAAGCATAAAGTAGGGTGGCTAAGATCACGCCCTTAGCGTATTGATAACGCTCCGTCCAAATCCCAATAAAGAATATAAGTAAATTACATATTACACTTAAACTCAGTGTTGGCGTAAATACATGGTTTGACCAAATATGTTTGATATAATCAGGAATTGTAAATACAATATCGCTAACAAAATAAAAGACAACAACCGCAATCCATGGCACAATTAAACCAAGTAAAAAACCTATCCACAACTTATCAAACTTTTTACGATAAAAATCTGCCATAATCTATCAACTAAAATTTATCTTTTAAATTATCCAGCTCCTGATGATTAGTTAAATCCCAACCCGTAGGAACCACCGAAACATAATCATTTTCAATTGCCCACATATCGGTGTCTGTAGCTTCTTTTTCATGGTTCACATATTCGCCTTCCATCCAAAAATAAGGTTTACCAAAAGGCATATTTCTTTCCGTAAAATCCTCATTCCATGCTCCTTTAGACTGCCTGCACAGTTTTATTCCTTTTATTTTATCAATAGTTAATGCAGGTATATTCACGTTTAAACAACCAAAGTTTAATTTACTTTCAACCGATTTAGTTAATATCTGACGTACAATTTCTTTGGAGGCGAATAAATCATAATTATGTGAAAAATCACAAACTGAAAAACCAATAGAAGGTATTTGATTTAACATTCCCTCAAGGGCAGCCCCCATTGTTCCCGAATACAAAACATTTATCGATGTATTTGCGCCATGATTTATCCCAGATAAAATTAAATCAGGTTTAAAATCAAGTATTTCATGAAGACCAAGCTTTATGCAATCTGCCGGAGTACCACTACAAGAATAAGCCTTAACAGCCCCTTCAAATGTGGTGTGATTATACGTTAAAAACGTGTTTACTGTAATGGCATGTGCCGTTGCAGACCTGGGAAAATTGGGCGCAACCACATGTACTTCACCAAATTCATTAGCTACTTCAACTAAGGCTTTTATGCCCGGTGCAGTAATCCCGTCATCATTACAAACCAATATTCTCATGTCGTTTTCTTTTGAATGCACGAATTTAAAAAAATGCACATTAAAATAGCTTTGCACATTTTATTTACCTTTATCACATCAATTTTTAAAAAATGAGCAAACTTGATATACTGGCTTTTGGCGTTCACCCGGATGATGTAGAACTTTCTTGTGCTGCCACCATTGCCAAGCAAATTTCATTAGGAAGTAAAGTTGGAATTGTAGATTTAACACAAGGTCAATTGGGTACAAGAGGCAGTGCGGAATTACGATTAAAAGAAGCAGAAGCCGCTGCCAAAATTTTAGGTGTTACCGTTAGAGAAAATTTAGGGATGGAAGACGGTTATTTTGAAAATGATTGGGAACATAAATTACCTATCATTAAAATGATTAGAAAATACCAACCCGAATATGTATTTGCCAACGCACTGAGCGACCGACACCCTGACCATGGAAGAGCAGCCAAGTTAGTTGCCGAATGTTGTTTTTATAGCGGATTAAAAAAGATTGAAACAGAACAAAAACCTTGGCGACCAAAAGTAGTATTGCATTATATTCAAGACTACATGGAAAAACCCGATTTAGTGATTGACATTACCGGATTTTGGGAAAAGAAAAAGGAAGCTATAATGGCTTACGGCTCACAATTTTACAACCCTGATTCTAAAGAACCGGAAACACCTATCAGCTCTGAATCTTTTTTTGATGCCGTAAAAGGAAGACACTATGTTTACGGAAGATATATCGGTGTAGAAATGGGTGAAGGATTTCAATTAGCTCGCCCTGTTGGGATAAGTGAATTGAAAAATTTGATTTAGTTTACTGAGGGTCAACATCCACATTCACTCTTACGGATGAATATTTTTTTTGTTGACGAAATTCATTTAGCGCAACCTTAATCATTTCTTTGATTTTTAGCAGGTCTTTGCTTTTAGAAGCTTTAACCATTAAATCAAAAATATATTGATTTCTTACTCTAGGAATTAAAGGCGGCTCAGGCCCCAAAGTTTGAACATCTTTGTTTTGCTTTAATAATCCTGCTAGAAAAAGCGCTGCTTCATTTGCTAATTTTACATCTCTATGTTTTACCGAAAAATGAATAATACGAGAGTAAGGCGGATAAGCATAATTTTTACGTTCCAATAATTCTTGTCGGTAATAGGCAGCAAAGTTATTGGCCTGAATATTTTTAAAAATTTCGGCAGTCGGTTGGTGAGTTTGAATGAGCACTTGTCCCCTTTTATTTTTCCGTCCTGCCCTGCCCGATACTTGAGTTAATAATTGAAAACATCTTTCATTTGCTCTAAAGTCAGGGAAATGTAACATACCGTCAGCATCTACTACACCCACTAAACCCACATTATCAAAATCCAAGCCTTTAGTTACCATTTGTGTTCCTACCAACACATCAATTTCTTTATCTTCAAATGCTTCAATAATGCTGTTGTAAGCATTTTTGGTTCGGGTAGTGTCCCAATCCATTCTTCCAATTTTTATTTTTGGAAAAATAAGTTGTAATTCTTCTTCAATTTTTTCGGTACCCGAACCTTTTAAGTGAATATTATTTCCACCACAAGCCACACAAGTTTGCGGCACTTTTTGTTTGTATCCACAGTAGTGGCAACGCAAAATATGTTGGTATTTATGATAGGTTAAATTCACATCACAATTATTGCATTGAACCGAATGACCACAAGTTTCACATTCCATAACAGGTGCAAAACCTCTACGGTTTCTAAATAAAATCACTTGTTCACCTGCGTCAATAGTATGCCCTATTTTTTCAATAAGTTGTTGCGAAAATGGCCCTTGCATTTGCTTCCGCTTTTTTGCATTGGCAATGTCAATTAAATTGATTTCGGGCATTTCAATGTTTCCAAATCGCTTGGTTAATGTAACCAAACCATATTTATCATTGGTAGCATTGGTGTAGCTTTCAATAGAAGGTGTTGCGCTTCCCAACAATACTTTCGCTTGATGAAGATTTGCAAGCACAATAGAAGAATCTCTGGCGTTATATCTTGGAGCAGGCTCATATTGCTTGTATGAAGTATCATGCTCTTCATCCACAATAATTACCTGCAAATTAGAAAAAGGTAAAAACACAGCCGACCTTGCTCCCACAATTACTTTTCCCTCTTTATTATTTAGCACTTTACCCCAAATTTCAGCTCGCTCGTTTTGATTAAAATGAGAATGATAAACAAAAACATTATCTCCAAAATAAAACTGCAAACGCTTAATTAATTGAGTAGTTAATGCAATTTCCGGCACTAAGTACAATACTTCTTTTCCTTGTTGGATAGCCTCTTGAATTAAATGCGCATAGATTTCTGTTTTTCCTGAAGAAGTAACACCATGCAATAAGGTAACTTCATGCTTTTTAAAATGTTCTTTAACTTCAGAAAAGGCAGAGGCTTGTGCTTCACTTAAATCAGGTATGGTTTTAACATCTCCAATATATTCAGAAATTCTATCTACTTCCTGATAAACGATTTCTAAAATTTCCTTTTTTACCAATTGTGTTAAAATTCCTTCACTGCTTTGAGCATGAGCCAATAATTTCTTTTTGGGTACTAACTCATCTTTTTTCCGATACCTATCACTCAGTTGAATAAAAGCGGTTAATAGTTCTAACTGCTTGGTAGCTCGCTTTTCCAGCTGAGTAAAAATAACTTCCAGCTTTTCTTCATTGTCAGCATTTTTGGTTAAACGAACGTAAGGCTTTAACTTAGGTTGATATTTTTCTTTTATCTCTTCAGAAACAATAATCGCTCTTTTCTCAATTAACGTTTTAATGATAGGCTGAACCGTTTTCTTTTGAAGAATGTCACTTACCTCATCAATGGTAAGAACAGGATTAAGTTGTAAGGCTTCAATAATTAAGTATTCTTCATCGGTATATCTTTCAGGAGAAACATTAACATCTTGGGCTAATGAAAATTTTGATTCGCTTTGCAATTTTAAAGAAGAAGGCAAAGCGGCATTAAACAAATCACCTAAATTGCAGAGGTAATATTCACTCATCCATTTCCATAGCTTGAGTTGATAATCGTTAACAATAGAAAAACTGTCCAACACACTATCAATGTATTTTGCAGTGTAGGCGGTGGGTACGTTTTCATGGATATTGGCAATTAAACCGGTGAATAATTTATTTCCTTTCCCGAAAGGCACTAACACCCGTTGCCCAACCATGATTTGGTTAGCTAATTCATTAGGCACTCTGTAAGTAAATAGATTAGGCACCGAATGAGGCGTTATGACATCTACAAAAAAGGTTTTCAATTTTTAGTTACAAGTTTAAAAGTTGAGAAAGTTAAAAAGTTAATTTGTAATTTCAACCTACTAATATTTATAGAAATGAAAAAATCTATGGTTGTGTTCATATTATTAAGTCTAAACATATTTGTTTGTGGCCAAACATCAACCAAGTATCAAATTGATTGCGATTCTATTTTTGAAAATTCAGAAAATACTCACAAACCAATTAAAAATGGGTGGTTTATGGCTGCAATAGATTTATCAAGTCCAAGTAACTGGAAAAATAAGGATACATTAAACATTTCCGCTTTCACAATAAATAATCTCCAGAACAATATGTCAATTGTTATTTTTTCTCCTCCAGAAAATGAAAGTAAAAAAGGTGGGGAAATCATTTTTTCATCTATAATTTATTTTGAAGATAACAGTGAGTATGGAGAAAATATAGATAG
>JAUHYR010000091.1 GCA_030426475.1 Bacteroidia bacterium | reverse complement strand
AACCGAAATTAAAATATCGTTTAAGAAGGTAGCATCCATATTAGCAGAATCTCCGTTAAAGAAGGTGCCGCCAATATTCATCATAAAATGATTCATGAAGTTTTCCGAATTCCAGAAATCACCATTCACTTGAATGAAATCATGGTTATGAAATACACCGGCATTGTAAAGAGAGTCAGTTACTATTTTACTTCCTACATTATTGTGCCATAAACCGTCTGTTAAAATTAGCGGAGTAACAATAGAATCAGAACTCATTAACGTTCCTCTTACACCCAATGTATCATTTACATAAAGCTTTCCTTGATTGTCAAAAGTGGCATTACTATCAATATAAAGTAATATGCTTGAAGTAAATCTCCCTTTATTCATATAAGGTGTGGTTGATGAATTAGAGAATGCAGCACGTGACATTTTAAATGTACCGTTATTGGTAAAGCTTCCTCCGAATACTCCCAAATTCCTTGGGGTAGCATCCTCTATTAAAGAAGCACCCGAATTAATGGTAATTCCGCCTGAAGTATAAGCGAAATCAGTATTCATAATTAAATTATGATTGATAACAATATTTTCTCCGGGCATTGGAATACAGGTACAATCCCATGTTAGAGGATTAAGTACATTACCGTTTGCTACAGAGGTTCTTGTTTGGCTAAAGCCTAAAGTACTAACCAATAATAAAGGAAGTAATAGTTTCTTCATAATGAATAATTTATACGCGAATTTAAGAATTTAGAAATTAATCGAACAAACATTGTTTCAGGCTTTCCAATTCTTCTACTTTATCAGGGTAGCCAAGTTTTTCGTAGGAAAGAATAAGATTATTAATACACCTATTGATAATGGTAAGGTTGTCCGCAGGTAAATAATGCTCCGGCAATAAATCCAGATTGAGTTGTTTCAAAAACTTATCAATGTCTTTATCGCTAAACACATAACCCAGACTAAATGTATTGATATAGAAAAGAATATCTTCGCGCTTTACTGCTTTTAGGTCGTGAATTCTTGACTGAGAAATGTAACACATTACAAAGTGCTGAGGCAGGTTTACTCCGTAAACGGGCACTCCAAGACTTTGGCAGATAATCATGTAAAGCATGCTTAAGGTAAGCGGATTCCCTTTTTTGGTTTCTATTAAATTATTGATGTAACAATTTTGCGGAGCGTGATAATTGGTTTTGTTTCCGCTAAAACCATGTACATCAAAAAAGATATGATTGATAACTTTTATTTTTTCAAGAGCGGTTAAGTTATCGTTTAGTTCTAACCAAATATCTTGTGTAACCTTTTGAATGACTTCAGTAATCTTTGACTCGTCTAAATCAGGGTATTGATATCTGGCAACAATTAAAGCTCCGGTGAGTAAGTCCTTCTCTTTGGTTTTGCTCCATTCACGCAGAGCATCTCTTACATTCTGGAACTGTATTTCGTGAATAAGGTTTTCAATTCGTTGCTGAAAAAACGGGTTAAAGGAGTTTTCCCAGGCATGCTCTAAGTTAGGGATAACATTATCACCCATGTCTAAAATCTTACCCTTGATGTGTGTGTAAACATTATCATCAGGATCGTCTAAAAGACTAATTAATGCTTGAATTTCCTTTTCAGTCATTACCCAAATATACGGACTAAGCTCAAGAAGGGTTATACAGGGGTTTCAAATTATGAACGTCAGGCTGTTAATCTTTGCAACGTATTCTCTATCAGTTTATCTATAGTAAGCTGGTAATCTTTACTAAAGGTTTTAGAAAAACGGTTGGCAATAACGGCACACATAGTACAGGCATTATGCCCCATTAGTTTAGATAAACCATACAATGCAGAAGTTTCCATTTCAAAGTTGAGCACTTTGTTTCCTTCATATTGAAAGGCTCTTAACCGTTCATTAATGTCCGGTACTTTTATATCCAGCCTTACTTGTCTTCCCTGTGGTGCGTAAAAGCCGCAAGCTGTTGCGGTAATTCCTTTCACATATCCTTCCCCTAATTTTTCTATCAGGCCTTCATTCCCTTTTATAATGTATGGTCTTGCCAGTTCCTGAGGCCAATTGGTTTGTTCAATAAACGCATTATTAAGTACGGTTTCCTGGGTACTATATTCAGGGGTGTAAAAATTTAAAAGCCCGTCTAGCCCCAAACCATATTCGGCAACTACAATGCTGTCCACAGGGATGTCTTCCTGCAATGCGCCTGATGTTCCCAGCCTGATAATATTAAGTGAGGTCAGCTCACTTTTGGGTGCTCTTTTTTCAAAGTCAATGTTTACCAGTGCATCCAGTTCATTCAAAAAAATATCTATGTTATCGGTACCCATTCCCGTACTAATGGCGCTTATTCTTTTGCCGTTGAAGTAGCCGGTGTGCGTTAAAAACTCCCGATTGTGTACTTCCACTTCTATTTTATCAAAGTGTGCCGAAACTTTTTTAACTCTTCCCGGGTCGCCCACTATAATAATATCATGGGCAATTTGCTCAGGGTGTAATTTAAGGTGATAAATACTTCCATCTTTATTGATTGGAAGCTCCGATATTTTAATTTTGTTGTCCAATACTGTAACTTTACGCTGAAAGGTTAAAAATATGAATAATAAATCCAACATTATACTTGTGCCGATAGATTTTTCAAAGCAATCGATTACGGCATTGCACCAATCGTTTAATGTAGCACGATTAAATAAATCAAGTATTACTTTATTGTATGTGTATGAAGAAGTAAATCCCGTAGTGCGACTTCTTTCTACCGAAAATTACAGAGAGATTAGGGTTAACCTTATGGAAAGGCTTAGAAACCTGGCTAAAGCTACCAAAAGAGAAAGCGGGTTGGAGATTAATTGTAAAATAGTAAAAGGAAAGCCCCACAAAAAAATTGTGGATGTAGCTTATGAACTGGGCGCTACCATGATTGTGATGGGAACCAGGGGAGTGTCTGCACTAAAGAGTAATTTTATAGGAGCTACAGCATTGCGGGTAGTAAAAACTGCTCCTTGTCCGGTAATTACCATAAAAGGAAAAAAGCACAGAAAAGGTTGTAAAACCATTATTGTTCCGCTAGACCTTACCAAAGAAACTTCTCAAAAAGTGCAGAAAGCAATTGACCTGGCAAAGTATTTTAAATCTACCATTCGACTGGTTTCGTTTATCGGACAGGAAGAAAATTATGAGATAGAGCGAATGAAAAATCAGTTGCTGTATGCTGCCATGAAAATAGACGACCAGAAAATGGAGTATCAGGCCGATTTGGTAAAATACCTGAAGTCTGATGAGTCTGTTGCCGAAGCACTATCTGATTACGCCAAGCATTTTAAAGGCGATTTAATTGCCATTATGACGCAGGAGGAAGAAAGTCTTTCTAAATATTTACTGGGCTCCGATGCACAGGAAATTATAAGAACTTCCGAAATTCCCGTGCTAAGTATTCGACCGGAGTATAAGAAGTAGTTGCGGCAATTTTACAAGCGGTATGACAAAAGAACAATTGGTAGCCAAAATCCGAATTGCATTTAAAGATGTTAAGTTGGAAGATGGTATTGGTCTTTGGGAGGGGCAAGGGTTGGATGACTACGCAGACAAAGAAAAAATGCTGGAATTAAGAAAGAGAGACGAAAGAGATAATTGGGATAATATTCCTTACAAAGACCTTGCGTATTGTCAGAGCTCCTTATCATTTTTTGATGCAAAAGGAATGCGGTTTTGTTTACCAAAATTTTTAATTTTTGATATTTTCGATGAGGAGATAATTGAAAGAGAAGGGGTTAACCCACCGGATGTGGTGTTTACGTTAGCTTATAAATTAAACGATGAATACCAAAAAAACAGATTTTCTCTTTTTGATGATATGCAAGTACAGTGTGTTATCGATTATCTGGAATACAAATTATCGAAAGATGATGGTGATGAGTTAATTAATAGTGCTATAAATGGATGGAAACAAAAATTGAAATAGCAAAACCTTTACCAATCTTTAGCCATATATCATTGTAAAGTTAGTTCTCAAAAAAGGCGTAGAATTTTCTACGCCTTTAAAGGTTAAATAATTTGTTGTTCTATTATTTCAACAATAGTTTTTCGTTTAATCTACCGCTTGGGGTAGTAATTTGTAAGTGGTAAATACCTTTAGCAAACCCGTTTAGGTTAATGGTTTGGGTATTGCCTCCTGCATTTAAGCTTACGTTGTTTTCCATGATAATTCTTCCGGTGTTGTCCATTACACGGTAAGTAGCGTTTTGGCTATTAAAGCTGTACAATGAAACATTAAATACATTTTCGGAAGGGTTAGGATACACATTTAGCGAAGTCATGCCTGGGTTGTTTTCGCCTACCAGCATGCTAATGTTAATGTCGTCTAATGCCATATCGCCTCTGTAACCCACAGCGGTTATCCCTCTGAAACGTACCGAAATTTTTCTGCCAATGTATGGGGTAAGGCTTGCAGTTCCAAGTAACCAACTGTTTCCTTTGTTACCGCTTATGGCAGTAACAATATCGTTTACCCAAACACCGCTGTCTAATACATCTATATGTAAGCTTCCCATATCAGCACCATTCATGTGGTATCTAAAGGTAAGGTTAGCAGATTGTGCAGTGGTTAAATCAACGCAAGGAGAAACCAGATGAGCCGTTTTGTTGTCGCAACCGTTACTTGCTTCTAAGTAAACATATTTACCTGCTGCAGTTCCCGGGTTGTAATCGGAAGCAGGACCTGTATTGGCAGAAGGGGTAGTACCCTGGTTTGTTCTCCAGTCAATATCATCTGCTACCAGATTAGGGTCGTTCACCCATCCGTTTATCATATTACAAGTAGTTGCTTCACAATCGTAATTGGTAGAGCAAAGCGTAAAGGATTCAAAGTCTTCTGACAACGGTGGAACTACCGGAGTGGATGATGTGATATTTACGGTTACTGTTGCAGTATCGTTGTATCGGTTTTGGTCGTTACCAAGGTCTGCCCAAATTTCAAATACATGTGCTCCGTTTCCTGAAATGGTAGCTTGTTGTGCAAAGGTATGCGTACCTGATGCACTTGGTGCTAATGTTCCGCTATAGGTTTCGCTCACTACTGTACCACCATTTACTCTATATTTTACAGGGAAGTTAGTGGCATTGTTTTGTCCGGTATTCTGAACATTAATACTTACGGTAATAGGAGCAATAGGTTGGCAGTCGGATAAATTAGCGGGAGTTGGTGAAGTAACAGCTGTAAGGGTAATATCATCAGAAATGGTACAATTGATAAAGTTGGCTGCTTTTCTGATGGCAATGGCTCTTCTTCCTTCTGCTCCGTTAGGACCTAGTGCTTTTACACTTATCCAGTATTCATTAGAAGGATTAATACCTTTATATACATATGTATTACCTGTAGATACGCCAACAGAGTCCATATATTTTACACCCAGCATACTTGCCTCATAAGCAGTAGCTCCGGTTACGGTATTCCATTGTAATTCCATGGAGTCAGGACATACCCAGTTTAATGTTAAATTAGTAGGAACACCAATGATAGAGAAGTTAGCCATGCTTGTATCGGCAGTTGCACCTCTTGAAATTCTCATTAATGCTTGCCCGGTAACGGTGTTTGGAACTGTCCAGTTATAATATCTGTTACTTCCCGAAATACTTGTGGTAATAGTATTCCAGCTACTTCCGTTATTGGTAGAATATTGTAGTGTAAAGTTACCTGTAGTACTTAACGCATCCCATCTGATGGTTTCTGTTTCACCCGGAACAAAGTGTTCTCCGCCAATCGGGTAAGTCAATACCACATCATCTTTCATAAATTCATAAATCACATAATACTTTTGTGGTCCTTGTGGAATAGATGTTCCTTTTACGGTAATGGTATAAGTTCCTGCTGCAGGGTTATCTATTGTAACTTGTTCGGCATTGTTTAAAGTATCTACTTTTCTTGTAGCATTAGAATTTAATGCTGTTGCATTAGGTGTCGGGTCAAGTACCCAAGGCATATAAACAGTACTGCTAGGTGCAGTAACGGTCATGTCAATGTCGTTTACCAAAGCTTTACTTACTCCGGGAGAAGCTTCGTAATCGCTCCAGTAAACCATTACAAACAGTTTACCTGTTCCTGCAGGAACGGTAATATTATGAGTCTTGTTTTGTGTATTGGTAACGGTATTAGACAGGTATTGATTTTTTTCCAATACTTCTACTGCTCTTCTGGCATTTACCCTTCCATAACCATGAATGTAATCAGGACCGGGATTTCCTAAATCATCGGCTGTATTCATAATTAAGGCTTTCATTAATCCGGCATCAGGGTTATTACCTGAATTTAATGCTTTGTAAGCCTGATAAAGTTGTGCTAATGTTCCTGATATTCCGGGACATGCCATAGAAGTTCCGGTTAGGTTAGCATAATTGTAATTTTCTTGCGTAGAGTAAACACTTGTTCCTACAGCACATATTTCAGGTTTAATTCTCCCGTCATGTGCAGGGCCTCTACTACTTGAACCTGCAATTACATCAACATACGTAAGGTTTCCTGTTGCAATAACGTTTTTACCCACTTTGTGTCCGCCTGTTATATTTCCCCATCCTGAACCTGCTCCATAACTACAGTTTGATGTTCCTGAATTACCTGCAGAAAATACATGAATCAGAGATGCGTTTTGTCTGGTTTGTTGGTCAAGTGTTTGTGAAAAGGTAGTATATCCGGCATTACAACCATTACTATACGATGATGAAGTAATTTTTACACCCGGAGTGTTATACTGATTAGGTGCGTCATATAAGTTATTTGGATAATCATAAACCATCATATCAACTCCAAAGGCATTTCCTCTTCCTTTTGGATCAAGATTTCCGGCTCCTGCAATAATACCACCGCAGTGGTCACCGTGATTTCCTCCGTAATTATTTGGGGTAGGAGATTGGTCTAGTCTTCCCTGAAAGTCAATGTGAGGACCTAAAGTACCGTCATCGCCTAAAGCAACTAATACACCGCTACCATCATATTTTCTTCCTCCAGGATAGTTAGAAGCCAAATTGTTTGTTCTGTGGTCAGTGGTTGCAGTATAATTTTCGGGTTCGGCAGGAGGGTCAGTTGTTTCAACAAACGATATAAATGGTAGGGCTGCCAGTTTATCAATGTCTGCAATTTTACACTCCAATCTCATTAAGTTACTGTAATCGTATCTGTCATAAACTTCATAGCCTAAAGAGCTTAACAAGCCTTCTACTTCATCAAGTGTGGTAATATCTTTTTGGATAGCAATGTTTAGCTTTATCCTGTCTTTACCGACAACTGCCCATTCGGGATAGTTTTTATGATAGAGGTAATGATTTAATTTTAATTCTGCAGTAAGCGGATATACGGCTCTGATATTAAAGTTTAATAAATCCGCATTGTTAAAGTTTTTAGAAATAGCTGCAATGTAAGCGTTGCTAGGTAAGTAGTTTAACAGTTCTAAACCGCTATTTTTCAGAATAGTTTTTTCTTGATTAGTTGGTAGAATATTGAATTGAACTACTCTGTAATATTTGTTGTTGTATAACTCCTGAGCCTGGATTTTCTCCATTGAGACCACATAACTATCTATATTAGGAGTTAATTCTACTTTTCCTGCTTGCATTAGAATATCAAAATTCTGTTGAGCGTACGAAAAAGTAGTTATAAGTATTAATACTGAGGTAATTAAGGTGTAAGTTTTTCTCATTTCTAAAATATTTTGATGAAAATTACTCATTTATGTGAATGAAAACAAATGCCCAAGTTCAAAAAAATAACTAATATTTGTATCCTACTATGAACTCAGACAAGAATATAGTAAAGGATTTTTTTCAGTGGGATGTTAAAAACTGGAGTAAGGCTTTGCCTGTGTGGGAAAAAAATGTTGACTGGAGTAAGTGTAAAAATGCCCTTGCCATAGGCGAAAGGGACGGAGGTTTAAGTTTGTGGTTGGCTAAAAAAGGAATAAATGTTACTTGTACTGATTTAAATGGACCGTCTGATGCTGCAAAGAAAATGCATGAGTTATATGAAGTTAATCATTTAGTAACTTATGATAGTGCCAATGCAATGGAATTAAAATATCCTGATGCTAGTTTTGATTTGGTTGTATTTAAGTCGGTTATTGGAGCGCTAAGTACATCAGAGAATCAGCAAAAGGCAATCAATGAAATGTACAGAGTGCTTAAGCCGGGCGGTTTTTTGATTTTTGCAGAAAACACCTCCGCCAGTTCACTTCATAAGTTTGCGAGAAATAAATTTATTAAATGGAGCGTTTATTGGCGTTATCTTGAAATACCAAATGATTTGACTTTTTTTCAGCCATTTAAATATGTCGACAAAAAAATGACCGGCTTTTTTGCTGCGTTTGGAAGGAGTGAGGGGCAACGAAAATTCTTGTCTTATTTAGATGGTTTTTTTAATCCAATCATTCCTGATAAATGGAAATATATACTCATAGGAGTATATCAGAAGAATTAAATTCTTAAATCTCCCCAGCGATTTAGTTGTTTAAAAATCCCGTTAGATAAACAACTGGTATCAATATAGGATATTTTACCACCGGACTTTTTTTGAACCTTTCTTAGTTCACTGTTTTCATATTCTTTTGATTTGTATTCTTTCCAAAACATTTCTTCAGGAATTCCATTATATAAGTTATTGTTCTTAAGTTCTTCTAGAACAAGTTGATTGATGTTTTCTTTTTTTACTGCTTTAGCTAAAACACCAACAACTAGTAATGCTTTTTCAGGAAATTGATTTTTAAACTCCTCAAAAGAAGCATTTGAAACCCGATGGAAAATAGGGTGTTTAATAAATCGTAAATAGGTAAAGTCGCTTAATAAATCTGATTTATTGCAGACAATGAAACAATGGTATATTTCTTTATCAAATCCTACTTTAAGTCTCAATTTTTCACTATTAATATTAATATCTAGTTCAAAATTGCTTGGTAAAATTAGCTTATCACATTTAACTGATTTATTATCGCCAATTAATTCTACCGAATTATTATCTGAAACAATTTTTTTTATTTCTAGGTGCTCTAAATCAATTGTATTTTGATTTTTGATTTTGCTTACTAGTTTTAATGTAAGATCGTTACATCCATTCTTTGCGTAATAATAGTCTACTTTTCGAAAGAATAATTTATTTTTAAGAAAATAAATACCTTCACTAAATAATGAATAAAAGTTAAACTCTTTGATATGCTTTAGGGTACGTAAAAGAATTACGGGAACTTCTTTTCTGTTGTAATGAAGTTTAATATTGTTTTTGATGAATAGCGGATCTGGGTTAAGTTTTTTCAATTCAATTCCAATATTATCTTCAATAAACTTATAGGAAGACTTATTGTATTCCCAGATATGACAACCCAGTTCAATATTGTTGTATTGTTTATGTGAGAATGTTTTCCATGCACCCCCTAACTCAGGGCTCTTTTCAATTATAGTTACTCTTTTGCCATGATTGGCTAAATATATTGCTTCAAGCATCATTATTGGGCTACTTCCTATAATTGCGAAATGTTCCATTGGATTGGTAAAAATAAAAAAACACCCCACATCAGAGGTGTTTTTTCACAATGTAGTATTTTTATTTTAAAAGACTTATTTCAAATAAACTCTAAAAGACTTCGTTTCTTCTTCATTAGAAACCTGAACCAAATAAACTCCATTAACTAAATTGTTGGTTTGAATTTCCTCTCTTGATTGAGTTAGGTTTCCTTTCATGATTTCTTTTCCTGAAAGGTCTAGTACTTTATAAGATGTATTTACTAATGTTCCCTTGTTCTCAATAACAATTGAATTATCAAAAGAATATACTTTGAAGTTACCTTTGTTATTTTCTTCAATACTAACCCCTGAATTACTCAATGTGAATGTAGGAGAACCTGCTGATATTTCCGGTTCGGTAGCATTAATACCATCCGGCATACTTAGCACAAATATTTTATAATTTACTCCATTTACGATGGCATTACCATCAGTATCTAATAAACCAGCATTAAGCATGGCGTTAAAATTAGCACCATTAGGAATATGCTTTTGGTATCTTGCAGGAACAATAGTTTTAGCAAAAGATGCAGTCATTAATCCTGCTTGACTAGCTTCTACTACAAAAATTCTATAAGAAGAAACTTTAGTTTCGTCAACAGCTTTGTTAAACTGACAGAGAATATCAGAAGCATTGTTATTATTAGCCATATCCATACCTGTAGGAGTTAACGCAGGGCTGGC
>JAUHYR010000003.1 GCA_030426475.1 Bacteroidia bacterium | reverse complement strand
GTGATACTTCTACTTTATTAGACCCTTCGGTAGTTGACGAGATTAAAAAGGGAGCATTTGAAAAATAAGAGTCAAAAAAATCTTTCAAAAACTTATAATTTTATAATTTCGTGCTCAGAATTACCACTAATGGGTTATCAAACAAAAGAGGCTGTTGTAAGTGATAAATCAATTATTTCGATTAAAATAACTGACTATCTAACACTTACAAAATTCAGATTAAATTTCTTTGTAGTTTTTTCTGCTGTAGCGGGTTATCTTATCGCTGCAGACTCTGTTTTTATTTCTGATATTATACTACTTGCAGTTGGGGGTTATTTGTTAACAGGAGCTTCCAATGGATTTAACCAAATTTGGGAAAAAGATTTAGATAAGTTGATGAGTAGAACTGCTAACCGACCTCTGGCTGATGGAAGAATGTCGGTGACAGAGGCATTTATTGTCAGCTCAGCTATTTTAATAATCGGACTTTCTATTTTATTTATTCAGTTTAATTTTTTAGCAGGAGTTTTAGGTTTATTAGCATGGTTCTCCTATGTTTTTATTTACACACCATTAAAAAGAATTTCTCCGGTTTCTGTTTTTGTAGGTGCTTTTCCCGGAGCTATTCCACCACTTTTAGGCTATGTAGCATATGCTGATAGTTTTGGACTGGAAGCAGGCATTTTGTTTGCTATTCAATTTGTATGGCAATTCCCTCATTTTTGGGCAATAGCCTGGAAAGCAGATGCAGACTATAAAAAAGCGGGTTTTAAAATGCTTCCCTCAGGTGAAAAAAATGATACCTCTGCATTTTTAATTTTTCTTTACAGCTTGTTTATGATTCCTGTGGGATTTTTGCCTTATGTTTTTAAGTTTTCAGGAATTACTTCTGCAATTATTTTAACTGCACTAGCAGTTCTATTAATTATACCTGCTATAAGGCTTTATTATACAAAATCAGACAAGTCAGCTTTAATGGTAATGTTTGCTTGTTTTATTTATTTGCCAATAGCACTTTTAACCCTTTATTTTGATAAAATTTAATGATTACTACCACATTGGATAAACAAGGATTTAAAGAAGAGCACAGAAGAAAAACAGCTAAACCTTTACTTTGGCTGGGCATAGTAAGCATAATTATGTTTTTCGGTGGCTTAACAAGTGCGGTGCTTGTTAGAATGGCTGACCCGGGCTGGGAACATATTCAGTTACCTGCTATTTTTACTTTAAGTACTATTCTACTGATAGGAAGTAGCGTAATGTTTATTCTTGCCAATAAGTCGGCAAAAAAAGATAATTATTCGGGTGTTAAACAGTATTTATACGGCTCTTTAATACTTGGGATTGGATTTGCCGTTTGCCAATTTATTGGGTGGAACCAATTGGTTGATTTGGGTTATTTCTTTACAGGAACCACTAACTCTGCGAGCCAGTTTCTATATGTATTAACGGCTGTACATCTGGTTCACCTAATAGGAGGGTTTATTGCCTTAATTATTTCCATTCTAAATTCGCATAGGCATAAGTATAACTCAAAAAATTTATTAGGTTTGCAACTCTGTTCCATATACTGGCATTTTATGGACGGACTATGGATATATATTTATTTATTTTTAACATTTGTAGCATAATTTAGTTTTATGGGACATCAAACAGAATCTTTAGACACTGAAAAAATTTGGGGAGGCGGAGAGTCTCCATTTGGTATTAGTTATGGTAAAATGATGATGTGGTTCTTCCTAATCTCAGATGCCTTAACCTTTTCCGGATTTTTAGTTTCTTACGGGTTTTTCCGTCATCGTTTCTCAGACATTTGGCCAGTAGCCGAAAATGTATTTACACACTTCCCTTTTATGCATGGGCATCATCCATTACTTTATGTGGCTTTAATGACATTCATCCTTATCATGAGTTCTGTTACCATGGTATTAGCTGTTGAAGCAGGTCACAGAATGAAGAGGAAAAGTGTGATACTTTGGTTGGGGTTAACGATTATCGGAGGTTTAATATTCGTTGGCTCTCAGGCTTGGGAGTGGTATCATTTTATACACGGAACAGCTGAAGGAGCTCTACAAATGGCAGATGGTAGCATCGCCCACATGTTTGGAGATTTTACTTTAGCATTATCTGATGGTACTTCTATAGCTGCTGCTGAAGCAGGAGAATACTTCGGACATTCTCATATTGGTCATCATCATGCTCATATTGTAGGAATTACCGGAGAAGCTTCCGTACATCTTCCTCAGGCACTTCGTGCAATGGGGAACGGATTAGCACTTGGTTCAGAAGAAGTTCAGCAGTTTATTTTAACCGGAGATGCTGCTAAAGAGGCTATTATGAGCGGGAATATCATTCAAGGAGCAAACCTTGAAATGAACGAATACGGTGTTCCT
This sequence comes from Bacteroidia bacterium, assembly GCA_030426475.1. GTDB lineage: Bacteria > Bacteroidota > Bacteroidia > Flavobacteriales_E > Vicingaceae > CALALS01. The sequence continues at coordinate 59,339 of JAUHYR010000003.1, read as the reverse complement.
TTATTTGCTGATTTCTTTTTCTTTATCACAGGATTTCACGGAACTCACGTATTTAGTGGTGTGGTAATTAATTTTGTAATTTTTGTGAATGTAATAATGAATACTTACGAAAAAAGAGGGCATTATGAAATGGTAGAGAAAGTAGGTCTTTACTGGCACTTCGTTGACCTTGTATGGGTATTCGTGTTCACATTCTTTTATCTTGTTTAAAAAATAAAACGTTTAGGTATGTCAAATCATTCAGACTCAGCTTACGAATTTGCAGTTCATCACGGTGAAGAAGAAGGCAAAAAAGTTAGAAAAAGAATTTGGTTAATTTTTTGGGTTTTACTTGGTATTACAACTGTTGAGGTAACACTTGGTTTAATCTGGAAAAGCTTAAGTGCCAATCCTGATGCTATTTGGGGAATGGTGAAGTGGACATTTATTATTCTTACTTTATTCAAAGCATTCTACATTGTATTTGATTATATGCATTTAGGTCACGAAAGAAGAAATTTAAAATGGACAATTCTAGCACCTTATATCATATTTGTGCTTTATCTTACGTTTATATGCCTTAATGAGGCATTAGCTATAAGGGACTTTGATTTTATGTGGTGGAATTCTTAAAAGATTAATTATTAAATTTAAGCCCTGAAATTTCAGGGCTTTTTTTATATATGAAAACTTCAAAAAAAATAATTTTTCTAGGTATAATATTGTTGCTTCCCGCAATTATTTACCTGATACTTTTTAATGCGGAGCATATATACAAACCATTGCCTTATCTTGGTAAAAAAGAATTCGTAAACGGTGATACGGTTTATTACCCTATTGCCGATTATACTTTTAATACCATTGTAGAGCAAACAGCATCAATTCATAAAAGCAATGGTAAAGTCAGGCTGCTATATTTTTTTAATCCTTATCTCGATAAAAATGAAGTAAAAATCACTTCACACATTCGTGAAAAAATTCAACGTTCATTAATTCAATCAAATAAAGGTAATGAAACCATTGTTGACGACCATTTTGCAATCATTGGAAATTGGGTAACAGATTCTTTACCATTTAATGAGCAGTATTATGATTACATAGATAAAATTGGGAAAGAATCATTTTGGTATTTTGTCTTTCTTACAGAAGAGGAATCTAAAAATTTACTTGCTTCAGATTTATGCTTTCCACCATGCCAATCAACTGAAAAAGGGTTTACAAATTATGTTTTTTTAATAGACAGAGAGGCTAGATTGAGAGGAATTTTTGACGGAACAAGTGTTGAACAATCAAAAAAACTATTGGATGCTATATCAGCACTAATCAAGGAGGAATATGTACCACTTAAAGAAAATTCTTAGTATTTCGATAATTGTCTTTTTAGTATCATGTAAGACTAAAACCCCTTCTTTACCTTATATTGGAGAAAAGTCAGGAAATGAGTCCGGAGACACTATCTATCACACTTTACCGGATTTTGAATTAGTCAACCAAGAAAATCAAAAAATTTCTTTACAAACGGTAACAGGGAAAATACATGTTGCAAACTTCTTTTTTACTTCTTGCCCATCTATTTGTCCGGTGATGATGAATAATATGAAATTGGTAGATGAAAAATATGCTTCAAAAGGAGAGATAAATATTCTTTCTTTCACCGTTGACCCGAAAACTGATACAATAGCTAAGCTTAAAAAATATGCTGATAAACTAGAAGTAAGTCCTAACTGGCACTTAATAACCGGAGAAAAGGAGGAAATATATAGTTTAGCGGAAAAGGGATATTTTAGTTCTGCTTCCGAAGATGAATTTGCTCCGGGAGGTTTTCTTCACTCTGAATTATTTTTTTTAGTGGATGAACAAAATCATGTGAGAGGAGTTTATGATGGAACGAAAGAAGAAGAAGTAAAACAGCTTTTATCAGATATTAAACTATTAAAGGATGCTAACACTAACTGAAGTACAAGGGAAAAGAATAATTTGGATTGGTTCAATAGCATTACCACTAGCAGTAATGGTTCTTTACTATTTACCCAAGCCGGAAGGGGTGGGAGAGTCATTTAAGTTTTTAACTTTAATAAATGCAATCATAAATGGTTTAACAGCAGTTTTTTTAGTACTAGGTTTTATTGCCATCAAGAATAAAAAAATTGAACTTCATCGTAAAATGATGTTCACTGCGTTAATTCTATCACTCTTGTTTTTAGTATGTTATGTTTTATATCATTCTACAAACGCACCTACTAAATTTGGCGGAGAAGGAATAATGAAGGGAATCTATTACTTTTTATTATTAACACATATAGTACTGGCTGCAGCTATTGTTCCCTTGGTTTTAATTACGGTTGTTAGGGCTTTGAGCGAAAAATTTGACAGACATAGAAAAATAGCCCGAATAGCCCTACCTCTTTGGCTTTACGTCTCGGTTACCGGAGTAATAGTCTACCTGATGATTGCCCCTTACTATTCTTAAATCTTAAACAAGTTATATTTATTGCTAATGGTTAAAATGGTTCTTATTTTTGCGCCATGCAAAAAATAATTATTTCAATCTTCTTGTTTCTATTTGCTGCTAGTCAGGCGTTTTCGCAATGCGCTATGTGTAAGGCTGTAATTGAAAGTCAGGATGATGTGGGTGCCGGCATAAATCAGGGAATAGTCTATTTAATGTTTATCCCCTATGTGGCTTTTGGTGTGGTTGGGTTTTTAATTTATCGACATTATAAACAAAACCAGCAAAAGGAAGCTACTGGAAATGACTGATATAAGAGAAGTTCTAAAAAATAGAATCTTGGTTTTGGACGGAGCTATGGGAACCATGATTCAACGATATAAACTTACCGAAGAAGATTTTAGAGGAGAGCGATTTAAAAATCACCATCTTTCATTAAAAGGAAACAACGATATTTTATCCATTACTCGCCCTGATGTTATCAAAGAAATTCATGCTGCCTATTTAGAAGCAGGCTCTGATATTATTGAAACCAATTCATTCGGAAGTACATCTGTTGCACAGGCTGATTATGAGTTAGAAGATGCGGTATATGAAATTAATTATGCTTGCGCCAAAATAGCCAAAGAAGTTGCAGATGAATTCACTAAAAAAACACCAAACAAACCTAGATTTGTGGCTGGTTCTATGGGACCTACCACCAAATTAGCTTCAATGTCTCCGGATGTAAACGACCCGGGATTTAGAAATATCACCTTTAATGAATTAGTGGTTGCTTTTAAAGAACAAGCAAAAGGTTTAATTGAAGGAGGTTCTGACTTATTATTGGTAGAAACTATTACTGATACATTAAATGCTAAGGCAGCACTTTTTGCAATTGATGAAATTCAAAAAGAGTTGGGTACAAATTTACCTGTAATGATTTCAGGAACCATAACTGATGCAAGTGGAAGAACCCTGTCAGGCCAAACAACAGAAGCCTTTATGATTTCAGTTGAACATAGTAAACCTCTTAGTATTGGTTTAAACTGTGCTTTAGGAGCTTTAGCATTAAGACCATACTTAAAAGTAATGAGAGAAAAGTCAAACTTTTTTGTAAGTGCACATCCAAATGCTGGATTACCAAATGAAATGGGTGAATATGATGAATCACCGGAACAGATGGCAGCACAAATAAAAGTGTTTTTAGATGAAGGTTTAGTCGATATTGTTGGCGGATGTTGTGGTACTACCCCTGCGCATATAAAAGCAATTGCTGAATTGGTTGAACAATATCAACCTAATTAAAGAAAATGAGTATTCATCCGGATTATAAAGGAAAATATCAATATAAATGGAATAATATTCCTTATCTAAAATTAAGTGGATTAGAACCTTTGGTGGTAAGCCCAGAAGTAAACTTTATAAATGTAGGTGAACGAACAAATGTTGCCGGATCTAAAAAATTCTTAAGGCTGATTAAAGAGAATAATTTTGACGAAGCACTTTCAGTGGCAAGAGACCAAGTAGAGAATGGTGCTCAAATTATTGATATAAACATGGATGATGGCTTGATTGAAGGAAAAGAAGCCATGGTAAAGTTTTTAAAGTTAGTGGCAGCAGAACCGGATATTTCTCGGGTTCCGATTATGATTGACTCCTCTAAATGGGAAATTATTGAAGCAGGATTACAAAATGTGCAAGGGAAAGCTGTTGTTAATTCAATAAGCTTAAAAGAAGGAGAAGAGCAATTTATTTTTCAGGCATCACAAATTTTGCGCTATGGAGCCGCTGTAATTGTAATGGCATTTGATGAAAAAGGTCAAGCGGATAGTTATGAAAGAAGAATTGAAATTTGTGAACGTTCCTACCGAATTTTAGTCGACAAAGTGGGATTTCCTCCTCAAGACATCATATTTGATCCGAATATTTTTCCTGTGGCTACTGGAATGGATGAGCACAGACAAAACGCAATAGATTTTTTTAAAGCAACCAGATGGATTAGAGAAAACTTGCCTGGCGCTCATGTTAGTGGAGGCGTTAGTAATGTTTCTTTTTCATTTAGAGGAAATAATGCAGTAAGAGAAGCAATGCATTCTTCATTTTTATATCATGCCATAAATGAAGGCATGGACATGGGAATTGTAAACCCTGCAATGCTTGAAGTATATGATGATATCCCTAAGGATTTATTAGAACACGTTGAAGATGTTTTATTAGACAGAAGAGATGATGCTACGGAAAGATTGTTAGAATTTGCAGAATCATTTGTTGGTGAGAAAAAAGAAAGTAAACTTGATTTATCTTGGCGAAAAGGAACTACTCAGGAAAAACTGACACACGCATTAGTTAAAGGAATAGTAGATTTTATAGAAGAAGATGTTGAAGAGGCAAGATTACAACACGAAAAACCAATTCATGTAATAGAAGGTCCATTAATGAACGGAATGAATGTGGTCGGAGATTTATTTGGCTCAGGAAAAATGTTTCTTCCACAGGTTGTTAAAAGTGCTAGGGTAATGAAAAAGGCAGTTGCTTATTTATTACCATTCATTGAAAAAGAAAAAAGCGGAGATTCACAAAGTGCCGGAAAAGTTTTATTGGCAACAGTAAAAGGCGATGTACACGATATCGGAAAAAATATAGTTTCCGTAGTCTTAGGGTGTAATAACTATGAAGTAATTGATCTAGGTGTTATGGTGCCTTGCGAAAAAATTTTAGAAGTTGCTAAAAAAGAAAATGTAGATATTATTGGCTTAAGTGGCTTGATAACGCCATCTTTAGATGAAATGGTAAACGTAGCCAAAGAAATGGAGAAAAATGAATTTGATATTCCATTGTTAATTGGTGGAGCTACTACTTCAAAAATCCATACAGCTGTTAAAATAGAAGAACACTACAAGAGAGGTCAAGCAGTTCATGTATTAGATGCTTCTCGTTCAGTGCCTGTTGTAGGTAGTTTATTAGGCGAACACAAAGTTGGGTTTGTGGAAGAAATTAAGAAGGATTATGCCAAAATGAGAGAGTGGCATAAAAGTAAGAGTCACCAAAAGGAAATGCTAAGCATTGAAGAAGCTAGAAAAAATAAATATCAAATTGATTGGGATTCTTCTGTTATTGCTGAACCAAAAAAACTTGGAATAACTTCTTTTAAAAGTTATCCATTAGATGAAATAGTAAAGTATTTTGATTGGACTCCTTTTTTTCAAACATGGGAACTACATGGCAGATATCCTAAAATATTTGACGATGAAGTTGTAGGTGTTGAAGCAAAAAAATTATTTGATGATGCCAATAAATTACTTGAAAAAATAGTTGCTGAAAAATGGTTAACTGCAAATGCGGTAGTTGGAATTTGGCCGGCTAATTCAGTTGGAGATGATATAGAAATTTATTCACCAGATGACAATGAAAAGATCATTGCAGTATCAAGAACGCTTCGTCAGCAAAGCAAAAAAGTCGAAGGAGTTCCAAATATTGCTTTAGCGGACTTTATTTCGCCTAAAGAATCAGGCAAAAAAGATTTTATAGGAGCTTTTGCTGTTACAGCAGGTTTGGGAATAGATGAGCATGTGAAAAGGTTTGAAAAAGATCATGACGATTACAATAGTATCATGTTAAAAGCGTTGGCTGATAGGTTTGCAGAAGCTTTAGCAGAATTAATGCATCAAAAAGTTAGAAAAGAAATTTGGGGTTATGTAGATAGTGAAACACTTTCAAACGAAGAACTAATAAAAGAAAAGTATCAAGGAATTAGACCTGCTCCGGGTTATCCTGCTTGCCCTGACCATACTGAAAAGCCAACCATTTTCAAATTACTTGACGTAGAAAAAAATATTGGAATAAAATTGACAGACTCATTGGCTATGTTTCCTGCAGCTTCCGTTAGTGGATATTATTTTGCAAATACTGAGTCCAAATATTTTGGTTTGGGAAAAATAAATAAAGACCAGGTTGAAGATTATGCAAAACGGAAAAACATTTCAATAGAAGAGGCAGAAAAATGGCTCTCTCCAACTTTAAATTATTAAAGAATTGAAAAAAGTTATAACAAAAATATATTGGCTTTTTATTCTTTCAGCTTTCTTTTGTCCCGCTCTTGTTTTTTCTCAACCAAACTCTGATTGTAGTACTGCTATTTTGGTTGATAAAGAAAAGTATTGTGTTTCCGAGCCTTTGGGCTACGGAGAAAAATTAGAAATAAATGGTTTTTCTCTGGGCAGTGATAGGTATTTTGAAAAAGAACATTTAACTGTTTGGTATAAAATAAAAATAACCGAATCCGGCAAATTTAGTTTTGAATTAACACCTCATCAAGCAACTGACGATTGGGATTTTATGTTGTATAAATTTCCGGTAGATGACAACATCTGTAGTAAAAATTTTAATTCAATTTCACCGATTCGGGCTAATATTGCTCGTAATGATATTGAGCAGGGAACCAAGACAGGACTGAAAGAAGGGATAATGAATTTATATTCTCCGGCCGGAATTAATGCAGTTTTTAGCAGGGTATTGGACGTTAAAAAGGGAGATGTTTTATATCTTATAACTGATAACGTAAACCCTTTAGGAAAAGGGCATTGTATTGTGTTTAATCTTCCAAAATCTCAAACCGAAATAGACTCAATGAATGTTAAAATAGAAAATCAGGATTCATTAGGGTTAATTGAAGTAAAAGAAGATAAATCTCCAAAATCAAAATACACAATTATTCTAAAAGATAAGTTTAGTAAAGATTCTCTGAAAGGAAAGATTAGTGTTGAGATGGCTAATTTTTCAATTACGGAAACAGATGTCATAAATTCAGTTATTGAAGTTTCTGAAACCGGAAAAATGCAAGTTGTGGGCTATGCACCGGGATATTTATTTGAGTATGTAGATTACTTCGTACCAAAACAAATTGAGTCAAAAACAATTACTGTACAGCTAAAACCTTTAAAAGAAGGAGAAAAAGTGAATCTTAATAATATAGAGTTTGTGGGCAATAAAGCAGAATTTTTGCCTTCATCATATTCTTCTTTAAAAACTCTCTTGAGTTTTATGAAAGACAATCCAAATATCCAAGTTGAAATTGGTGGACATGTTAATGGGCCCGGAGACCCAAATAAAAGATGGTTCAGAGTTTTATCCAGAAGAAGGGCTAAGGCAGTTAAAAGCTATCTAATTGAAAAAGGGATTTCTAAAAAGCAATTAAAACATTATGGATATGGAAATAAGGAAATGATCTATCCTTATCCTAAAAATGACACACAGAGTTCAGCAAACCGAAGAGTAGAAGTCAAAGTATTAAAAATCACTGAGTAAAGAATTTTTTTGACTAAAAATATTCGTACCTTTCCATCTTCCTTAAAATCAAAACCATGAAAAAAGTACTACCTATTTTATTTGTAATATTATTTGGTTACAGCTATTCACAAACATATAATCCGGATTTCCTTGATGGAAGAGTTATGTTTAAGTTGAATTATGAGGCAAAAAATCAAAACCCTACATTCAAAAGAGTAGACATGAATTTATTTAGCCTTCCGGAAGATATCAATAAATATCCTACAATAGCTAAAGCATTAGATGGCTTTTCAGTAACCAAATTTGAAAGACCAAGTTATTTTACCGGACGAACTGAACTAAAAAAAATCTATAGAGTTACTTTTTCAAATTTTGCTGAAATTGATGCTATTATTGCTGCATTAAGTCAGGTGGAGGGCATTGAATTTGCAGAAAAAGAACCTATTTATAAAACTTCATTTATTCCCAATGACACTTATCACACAGGTTCTACAAAGTGGTATCACACATTGGTTGGTTCCGAAACAGCCTGGAATACTAGCTTAGGAAGTAATTTAGTAAAATTAGCCATTGTTGACAATGCAGTTTACTGTAATCATACTGACTTAGCAACCTATAAACAAAGAGATGTTGCAGATGTAGATAATGACGCTACACCTCCTCAACAGGCCACACAAAACTTTAGTTGGTCTCATGGTACACATTGTGCCGGATTAGCCACAGCAAGAATAAATAATAACTTAGGTATCGCTTCTTTAGGTGGCAATGTAGAATTAATTGGAGTTAAGACCACTCCGAACACCGGAAGTGCAGGAAGCGTTTACTACAGCTACGAAGGAGTTGAATGGGCTTGTGAAAATGGAGCGCATGTAGTTAGTATGTCTTTTGGTGGCTCTACTCCAAGCAGTGCGATGCAAACGCTGATAAATGCATATCCTGAAATTGTATTTTTTGCAGCAGCAGGTAACAGCAATAGTACTACGCCTCAATATCCGGGTGCATACAACAATGTTATCTGTGTAGGTTCTGTTGATGGTAATGATAGTCGTTCCAGTTTCTCAAATTATAATGGTTCTACGCCTTATGTGGATATTGCATCACCGGGCGGTTATACAAATGGCGGTTTACAAAGTACAGTTTATACAACTACTAATGGATACGGTAAAATGGGAGGAACTTCTATGGCAACGCCATTTGCAGCCGGACTGGCGGGATTAATGCTAAGTATTAATCCTTCTCTTACTCCTGCTCAAATAGAAAATTGCCTCAAAACAACAGGAAAAGTGATTAACCAAAATATTGGTAATAGAATAAATGCAGCAGCGGCAGTTGCTTGTGCAAGTAACGGCTTAACGGGTGTTCCTATTCCTAACTTTACAGGAGTTTATACAAATATTACTGCCGGACAAACAGTAACTTTTTCTGACTATTCTGCTCCGGGAAGTAGCCCAATTACTAATTGGACATGGACATTTACCGGAGGAACTCCTTCTTCTTTTGTAGGACAAAACCCTCCGGCAATTACTTATTCTACTGCCGGAACTTATACAGTTTCTTTATCTGTAACTAACTCTTCAGGCACAGTTGTTAAAACTAAAACTAATTATATTAATGTTTCATTACAACCTTATGGAGCATGGATTAAACAAAACTCAGGATTTACTGCTGTGAGTAGAGGAATAAACTATATTTCCATCGTTGACCCTAATGTCGTTTGGGCTACTGCTTATGATGGTTCAGGTGGAAATTCAAATGTCCAACAATTTACTAAAACTACAAATGGAGGTAATACTTGGACACCCGGAAACATTAATGTTGGAAATACTAACTTAGGAATTTCTATGGTTCATGCCTATGATGCTAATACTGCATGGGTAGCCGTTTATCCAACAGCAGCAGGTCAAACAGGAGGTATATGGAAAACAACCAATGGTGGAACTACTTGGACAAGACAAAATACAGCAACGTATAACAATTCAGCATCCTTTACAAATGTGGTTTATTTTTGGGATGCAAATAATGGTTTTTGTCAGGGAGACCCTATCAATGGAGATTTTGAATTATATCGAACAACCAATGGGGGAACTACTTGGACTGCTGTTCCGGGAGGAAATATTCCTAATCCTTTAGCTGGAGAATATGGTTACACAAGACAAATTGAAGTGGTAGGAGATACGGTTTGGTTTACAACTAATAAAGGCAGAATTTATCGTTCTCATAATAGAGGATTGAATTGGACGGTATATCAATCCCCAATAAGTGACTTTGGTGGTACAACAACCAGCGGAAACTTATCTTTTTCTTCCGGTCAAGTAGGTTTAATTGTTGATAATAGTTCTAACGTTTATAAATCAACAAACGGTGGGGCAACATGGACAACACTTACCACTACAGGTACTGTTTCAACGGTAGGTTTATGTTTTATTGAAAAAACAAACATTGCCTTTACAACAGGGCTTACGGGCTCTTCTTATAGTCAAGATGGCGGTGTAACATGGAATATAATCGATACTGACCAACATTTATATGTTGAATTTATAAACCCTTCTGTGGGTTGGTCAGGTTGGTTTAATGCTAGCGCAACCAAAGACGGAATGTGGAAATGGAACAACTTAACCAGTAATTTAAATCCTGGCTTTGTTGGTACACCAAGACCTGTATGTGTTAATGATACCGTCTTCTATACTGATGCAACCACAGGAGGAACACCTACTTCATGGCAATGGAGTTTTCAGGGAGGAACACCTTCTACTTCTACTCAAAAAAATCCATTTGTTATTTATAACACACCCGGAACTTACCAAGTAAGTTTAACGGTTAATGATGGAACAGGGCCTGTAACATATATTGATACTACTTATATTAAAGTAGAGACAATACCGGCACAACCATCGGTAATAATAGGAAGCACTACTCCTTGTGAAAATTCAAACCAAATTTATGCAGTGACAAATGTTACAGGAGCTAATTATACATGGACATTGCCTGCTACATGGACAGGTTTTAGCGGAACTAATTCCATTTCAACCTTAGTGGGGTCTTCCGGTGGAACAGTACAAGTTACATCTGATAATTCTTGTGGAAGTAGCACGCCAAGAACGCTGGCTGTAACAGTTTCTCCATTGCCAGTTGCTAGTTTTACTAACACAACAGGTCCAAACGTAAGCTTTACGAATACATCATCAAACTCAAACTCATGGCAGTGGGATTTTGGCGATGGAAATTCTTCTACACAACAAAATCCAACTCACTTATATGGTACAAATGGAAATTACACTGTACAATTAATAGCTTGTAATTCTTGTGGGTGTGATACCACAACTTCAAGTGTAACTATTATTGGTGTGGGTATCAATGAAAATCCATCTAATAAAGTTTCAGTATATCCTAATCCCACTAAAAATAATTTGATTATTTCCGGGTTAAATTCAGGAGAAAGCAAAACAATTCGTTTAACAGATATGCTTGGCAAAATAGTGCTTGAAGCGAAAACGTCTAACTCTAGATTTGAAGTTGACTTAAGCCTGTTTGAAAATGGAATATATCTATTAAAAATAAATGGATATGAAGTAGTGAAAGTAGTTAAGGATTAAATAAAAATAAGCTTTTATAATTTAAAGGTGATGCCATTTGCGTCACCTTTTTTATTTACTTTTGGAGCTCTGAAATGAAAAGTAAGTTTAGTTTTTTTGTTAAGTCAACCATTACATTTACTTTCTTAGTAATTATAGCAGGTGGAGTGGTTCGAATGACAGGTTCAGGAATGGGATGTCCGGATTGGCCAAAATGTTTTGGCTATTACATTCCACCATCACAACAATCAGAAATTGAGTTTCAACCTAATCATAACTACGAGAAAGGGCAAATGATTTTAGTTGAAAGTGCTTTGTATAAAGCAAATGAAAGCTTTACTTCTACTAGTGAACTGAATTTAAATAATTGGAAATTGTTTGAAGAGCATGATTATGCCATTTATAACCCTACACACACCTATATTGAGTATGTTAATCGGTTGTTTGGAGCATTACTAGGTTTTTCTGCCCTTCTGTTAGTTATTTCTTCTTTCAAACATGGTAAGAAAAATATATTGTTTTCTGTTTTTGTTTTGTGTATGATTGGTTTTGAAGGATGGCTGGGAGCGTTGGTAGTAGAAAGTGTATTATCTCCTGTAAGAATTACATTACACATGCTTACCGCATTTTTTATTTTAATGACTTTAATGTATTTGCTTTATCAATTTTCTGATAAAACAATTGAAGCAGGTAAGAAAATAAAGGGGCTGAGTTTAGTGGTAATAGTGCTTACGCTTATTCAAGTTTTAATGGGAACACAAGTGCGAGAATTTATTGATGAAATTGCTTCAACTACTTCTCGAGATAGCTGGCTGGCTAATCCAAATACATGGTTTTACATACACAGAACCTTTTCTTTACTTCTTTTGGGAATCACAATTTGGATATTTTTAAAACTCAAAAAAATAAGCGAGCAAAAAGAAATAAGTTGGATTTTAGCTATTATGGTATTTAGCACAGCTACGGGAATTATCATGTATTACTTTGGTGTGCCGGCTATCATGCAGCCTGTTCATTTATTGTTATCAGCTTTCTTGATTAGCCTGGAAATGAACTTGTTTTTGAAGCTGAAGTAAGTTACTACTTCCACTTAAAAGTTTCAACCATATGGTAAATGTCTTTTTTTAGAAAATCCAGCACAGGCGCTAAAGAATCAGCATTTGGTTTAGAATCAAAGTACAAAGAACCTCTAATAAAATGTTGTGTACTATCTGTTAAATGAAACTGAATAGACGAAGCAACGTTACCGTCAATTTCGTAAACAACACCGTACACTTTTAAAGAGTCATCAACCACCATATTTTCTCTTATGTCGGTTGCTTTTACAATATGTTTTTGGGTAAAACTTCTAGAATCTTCGGTATAATCTCTAAGGTTGTTTTCTACTTTTTTATAGCTCAAGTGAAGCCTTGCATGAAATCTTCGGTAATCAATATTAAACCAACATGGCTCAGTTTGATTTTGGTAATAGCTGATGGCAGAATAAGTTGGCGCTTCAAATGTGAAAGGGCAATCTTTGTCATACTTGACATAGTTTTTCTCGGGTAAATCTATTCTAAAATACCCTTTTGGTTTAGGGGTATATACTTCTTCTTCACAGCTCAATAAAGAAATAAGTAATAACAATAAAAAAATCCTATTCAGCTTCATTTTCGATGGTAAGTTTTATTCGTTTTATTTTTCTATTGTCAGCAGATTCAATAGTGAAAAGGTAATGATTAAATTTTATTTTTTCTTTTACCCTTGGTATTTTTCCATTTTGTTCAATCAAAAATCCGGCAAGTGTGTCAGCGCTGTCTTTTTCTTTTTCAAAATCACTTCCGTCAATATCAAGAACTTTGTACAAATCAGACAGCATTACTTTTCCGTCAAAAATATAATTGTCGTTATCTAACTTTGAGTAAACAATATTTTCATCGTCAAACTCATCGCTAATGTCTCCCACAATTTCTTCTAAAATATCTTCAAGGGTTATAATTCCTTTAGTTCCGCCATATTCATCTGCTACTATAGCTAAGTGCACTTTTCTATGCTGAAAATCCTTTAGTAAATCATCTAATTTTTTTGATTCGGGAACAAAAAATGGCTTTCGTAAAATTTGATGCCAGTCATAATTAGTGTTTTTAAAATGTGGAATTAAATCTTTGATGTATAAAATTCCAATAATGTTGTCATTGGTTTCTTTATAAACCGGAAGTCTTGAAAAACCTGCATCTAAAACATATTTCATTACTTCTTCAAATGAGCTTTCAAAATCAATGGAAAAAATTTCTGTTCTTGGAATCATGATTTGCCGAACGGTAGTGTCGCCAAATTTTACAATACCTTCTAAAATTTTTTGCTCTTCTTCTTCATTAATATCAGAAGTTAGCTCTAAGGCATTGGATAAATCTGATACAGAGACATTGTGACCTTTCTTTTTAAATTTTCTGTCAATAAACGATGTGGAAGAAACCAGTAATGCGCTAAAGCCTTTAAACAAAAAAGATAATGCTCCAAGCGGGAAAGCCATTACTTTAATAATTGTAGTTGCCTTTTTTGTGGCAAAAACTTTTGGTAAAACTTCTCCAAATAACAATAATAGAAATGTTACCACAACAACTTGTACTGTAAACTCCAGTAAATGGTGTCCTCCGAAATCTATGAAGACATTCATAAAATATGCAGACACCATAACAATAGCAACGTTAACAAAATTGTTGGCAATGAGTATTGTTGCTAACAATCTCTTTGGTTTTTCTAAAAGTGATAAAGCTTTTTTTCCATAATTAGTTTCTGATTCTTCTAATTCTTCCAGCTGTGCAGGACCAAGAGAGAAAAAAGCAACTTCCGACCCTGAAATAAGGGCGGAACATATAATAAGAACAACCATTATCAAAAGAAGCATAATCAGCTCAAATGATAATGGTTGAAATATAATCTCTAGAAATAAATTGGTCTGGGGAGGTTCGTCCAAAATTTAAATAATTAGTTAGACTTAGAATGGTAAATCATCAATTGGGTCTGATGAGTTATCCATTGCATCATTACTTGCAGAAGAATTTTCATAACTGCTTCCTGAATCACCATTGTCATTAGATGATTTAGAAGACATCATTACCATATTGTCTGCAACTACTTCTGTAATGTATTTCTTTACGCCATCACTATCCCAACTTCTGGTTTTTAATTTTCCTTCTATATAAACCTGATTTCCTTTTTTCAAATATTTTTCTGCAACTTCAGCAAGACCTCTCCATAAAACGATATTATGCCATTCTGTTTGCTTTATTCGTTCTCCTGTGTTTCTGTCTTTGTATGATTCTGACGTTGCTAATGGAAATTTTGCGATTGTAGAGCCACCGTCAAGGTGTCTTACTTCTGGATCTTTACCTAAATTTCCTACTAAAATTACTCTGTTTACTGACATAATTGTACTTGATTAAATTTAACTTAGTTGATGTTTCGTTTAACAAAGATATAAATTAAAATTCATAATTATTTACATATTTTTCTATCAATTTTGGTATACCAAAATTGATAATAGAATCTTTTTTAATCTTGGTAAAGGAATTTTTTGAAGGAAACTTATTTACCTTAAAATGAACAAAAACCGCTTCAATTTTTTGATGACTTAAAATATGCTTGAGAGGTGAGGAAACTGAAATGAGCTTAATACTTTTAAGTTTAAAATGCGCAATGCTTTTTTCAATAATTTCTTTTTCGGATTTTGATTTTTTCTCTTCTATCAGAGGAAATTGATAGAGTCCTTTCCAAATATCATTTTCTGCTCTTTTTTCAATTAAAATTTCTCCTTTAGGGTTTTCCAGAATGCAATAAATGAAATAACGGTGACTAATTTTGGTTTTCTTTTCTTTTATAGGTAGATTTTTTACCAAGCCGTTATTAAAAGCAAAACAGTCACTCCTAAAGATACAGCTCTCACAATCAGGGTTTTTTGGTGTACATTGTAATGATCCAAACTCCATTATCCCTTGATTATGGTTACCCGGATTTTTTTTGTCTAAAATTTTAAAAGCAAGCTCGGTAAATTCTTTTTTTCCTTTACCGGAATCTATAGCAGTTTCAATACCGAAAAGTCTGGCTAATACCCTAAACACATTTCCATCAACAACGGCTTTAGGTTCATTAAATGCAATTGAGGCAATGGCGCTTGCGGTATATTCTCCTACACCTTTTAGTGCTATTATTTCTTTGTAGGAAGAAGGAAATTCTCCATTAAATTGGCTCACTATCTGCTTGGCTGCAAAGTGTAAATTTCTTGCTCTTGAATAATATCCAAGCCCTTGCCAAAGTTTTAACACCATATCTTCTTTTGCCTTTGCTAAATCAAATACAGTTGGAAAGTGCTCAACAAACTTTTCGTAATATTCCCAACCTTGATTAACTCTGGTTTGTTGTAGAATAATTTCAGACAACCATATTTTATAGGGATCTTTTGTGGCTCTCCAGGGTAATTCTCTTTTATTTTGCTCGTACCATTTTGCCAGTTTAGCGGATAAATTCACAGTTTCGTCTTTTTTCAAAAACCAAGGTTAAGAAAAAATTTTGTTATCGAAATAATAACACTATATTTGCAGCCCGAAAATTTAAGAGGTTGAATTTTAATTAGTTAAATTTATTATAGATATGACAAAAGCAGACATTGTTGCAGAAATTTCAAAGAAAACAGGTGTAGAAAAAGCTGCTGTACAAGCTACAGTTGAGTCTTTTATGAAAACAATAAAAGAATCAATGGTTAAAGGAGAAAACGTTTATTTGAGAGGATTTGGAAGCTTCATTATTAAGAAGAGAGCTAAAAAAACTGGAAGAAATATTTCTAAAAACACTACGATTATTATTCCTGCTCACAACATTCCTGCATTTAAACCTGCTAAAACTTTCTTAAATAAAGTTAAGCAGAAAGTGAAATAGTAACTGAATGGCAAAGCTTAGCAAACAACAATACGTTGCCATTGCAGCAGCCATTCTTATTATCGTTCTTTTATTATTGTTGCCCAGAAAGGTTCTTGACAAGAAAGATATTGTCAAAGACCAGTTGGAAGAAATAGATGGTAGTCATAATCATGACTTTACTATTCAGTCTTTGATTGGAAGTATTCCGGATGAAAGTTTGAGAAATCATATTCAGTCTGAATATGACAAGTATTTAGAGAAGAGTAGTAATATAAGTAAACTGGATTCGCTGTATTCAATTTCTTATACCAATAACTTTCCTGAATTGGCAGCTTCGTTTTATGAGTTAAAAGCATTAAAACTTAAAAGCGAAGAAAGTTGGTTGTTAAGTGGAGATGCATTTTTTAATGCATTTAGATACACACAACATCAGGAGTTTAAAACTTTACTTATTAATAAAGCTATTGATGCTTATAATGAAGTATTGAAGATAAACGACAAAAACTTAAATGCCAAAACAGGTTTAGGAGTTTGTTATGTAGATGGCTCTTCTTATTTAGGGGAACCGCCAATGAGAGGAATTACTCTTCTACTTGAGGTAGTTAAAGAAGATTCAACAAATTTATCTGCTTTAACCAACTTAGGCTATTTTTCTATACAATCAGGGCAATATGAAAAAGCAAAACAGCGCTTTGAACAAATTTTGATAATTGAACCAAAATTTGCAGAAGCACATTTGTATCTTACCGATATTAGCTTAGCTATGGAAGATACAACAAAAGCAGTTGAGCATATTGAAAAATATAAAAACATGATTGAAAATCCGGCTACAAAACAGCAGTTGGATGAGTACATCAAGAAATTGTTAAACAACTAAAATTACAAGCTATGCCAAGCGGAAAAAAACGCAAAAGACATAAAATGGCTACGCATAAGCGTAAAAAGAGACTTAGAAAAAACAGACACAAAAAGAAGAATAAATAGTTCTTCGGTTTATTTTTTTCTGACCGGTCAGATATGTTCGAATTTGCTGACTGGTTGTTTTAATTGGGATTATCTTATTTCATAGGTGCTGTTGTACACTGTCGTAAAAGCACTATTACATGAGTTTAGAATTAGTTATTGATTCAACTCCATCGGAAGTAGTGATTGCTTTATTGAAGGACAAAAAATTAGTTGAACTTCAAAACGAAAAAAGCAATCATCAATTCTCAGTAGGAGACATATTTTTGGCGAAAGTCAATAAAGTTATACCAAGTCTTAATGCCGCATTTGTGGATGTTGGCTATACGAAAGATGCTTTTTTGCATTACTTGGATTTAGGTCCTCAGTTTTCATCCTTAAATAAATTTGTAAAAAGCGTAAGAGGCAACAATTATCATTCCTCTAAGCTTGATAATTTTGAAACCGAAAAGGATATTGATAAAGGAGGGAAAATTAAAGAAGTCATCAGTCAGGGACAAGAGATTGTTGTTCAAATTGCAAAAGAACCTATCTCTACAAAAGGTCCAAGACTAACTTCTGAAATATCTGTGGCAGGTCGCTACATTGTTTTAGTGCCGTTTTCAGAAAAGGTTTCGGTATCACAAAAAATCAAAAACCCTGCTGAAAGAGAGCGTTTGTTAAGACTGGTTCAAAGTATTAAACCGAAAGGTTTTGGAATAATTATTAGAACCGTTGCCCAGTCCAAAAAAGTGGTAGAACTACATAACGACCTTAATGATTTAATGACCAGATGGAATACGATGTATCAAAAATTAAAAGCATCGGCTCCTCCCAAAAAAATACTTGGAGAGTTAGACAGAACTTCTGCTCTTTTGAGAGATTTACTATCTGATGAGTTTACCAATATTCATGTAAACGATACTGCTACGGCTACTGAAGTTAAAGACTATTTAACTTCTGTTTCTCCTAATAAGGCAGGAATTGTTAAAGAATATCAAGGAAGAGTACCAATTTTTGACCATTTTGGAATTCAAAAACAAATAAAAGCTGCTTTCGGAAGAAATGTTTCTCTTAATTCAGGAGCATATTTGATTATTGAACATACCGAAGCCATGCACGTTATTGACGTAAATAGTGGAAATAGAACCATAAAAGGTCAGGAGCAAGAACAAAACGCATTAGAAACTAATATTGAAGCTGCCGAAGAAATTGCTCGCCAATTGAGACTCAGGGATATGGGAGGTATTATAGTGGTTGACTTTATTGATATGCGTGAGTCTGAAAATCGCGCAAAACTTCATGAAAAGTTAAAAGAATTCATGAAAGCGGATAAAGCAAAGCATACCATATTACCACCAAGTAGATTTGGTTTAGTGGAAATTACCAGACAACGAGTGCGTCCCGAAATTGAGATAAAAACTAAAGAAAGTTGTCCTTCATGTGGCGGAACAGGTGATGTAAAAGCACCAATATTGTTTACCGATGAAATAGAAAGAAACTTAGAGTTTTTGATGAAAAATATCAAACCTAAGGAATTGACTATTTGCGTACATCCATTTATTGAGGCTTTTCTTACAAGAGGTTTTAGAAAAAAACAGCGACAATGGTATTTTAAGTATAAAAAATGGATAAAAATCCTTCCTTTAAGTTCTTACCAATACCTAGAATATCGTTTTTTAAATGAAAATGACGAAGAAATAAAGCTTTAATTAGGTGAAAAACCTTAGTTCGCTAGGTGTAAAAACCTATATTTCGTCTATAGAAACATCCAATTCGTCTAATTTTCAAAACTTTAACAGTTAAATTTCGTAAAGTTTAGGACTTTGTGTCCTAAAAATGAAGAAAACCGGATTTCATATCATACCCCTAATAATTGGAGTAGTTATTTCAATTACTTCGGTGTTTGCTCACAATGCAAAATCGTTAGAATGTAATGTAAAGGGTAATCCAACGGTTTCAGAGGCAAATTTGACTAATTACTACGTCAATTGTGCTAAACTTGTTGAGAGTAATCCTATTTGGACATCTTGTATTGTAGTAGCAATTATTGATTCTGTTACGCTACAACCATGGAATTCTTCAGTTAAAAACCTGGGACAAATGAATTTTGGTTCTAACCCTGCATTTGACTACGTATTTGTGTATAGCACAAACAATACTAACCAAATGAATGCGATGGTTCAGGCAATGGTGGATAGTGTTCCTAATGGTTCTTTTATATTGGCTTATACCTGGAGATATGGTAATTTTTCTAAGTGGTATGGAGCTAACCCATTAATTCCTATTGCCATGAATGCAATTGGTGCCACAGAAATTGCAAAAGCAACAGACTCTATTCCTTACATTATGTTTACAAGAAAAGGACATCCTAATTTAACTCAGGAAGTATTAGGAAAAAATGTTAATGACACCATTCAACTTTCAACTATTATTTCTGACAACCCTCAAGAAGGTTTGGTTTTTTCAACCGATTCGGCTATTTATTTTGAGGGAGATACTGTGAGTTTAACAGGTCCGGATGGTTATGCCTCTTATTACTGGAATACCGGGAGTACAAATCAAACACTCAAAACTTCAAACCCTGGAATATATATTCTTAAAGTTACTGATAGTACAGGTTGTATCATTCGAGATACGGTGATGATAAAAGATAAAAGAGGAACCTTTATAAATGAAAGTATAACAAATGTTGAATTTATATTTTATCCTAATCCGGTAAAAACAAAGCTTTCAATAGTTTTAAATTTACCAGTGGATTATGTTCAACTCTTTAGCCTGAATGGGCAGCTAATAGGAGAATTTAAGCTGGAAGCAAACATGAAATATGAAATAGATGTTAGCTTTTTAGAGGTAGGAGTATATTTTTTAGAAGCGAGTGTTTCAGGAGAAAAAATTCATCAAAAAATTATAAAGAATTAGCCATTACTTCTTATTGCCACTACAGGGTTCATTTTTGCAGCCATTCTTGAAGGAAATACACCGGAAATTATCCCAATAATAAAAGAAATAGTAAGACCTGTAATAATATTCGTCCAACTCAAAATTACTTCCATATCTATAACGGCAGAGGCAGCTTTGGTAACTAACCAAACAAGTAATAACCCCATCAAACCACCAATCATTGAGAGAAAAATAGCCTCAAATAAAAACTGAAGTAGAATAAAATAATTTTTAGCTCCCAATGCTTTTTGAATACCAATAATTGAAGTTCTCTCTTTTACCGAAACGTACATAATGTTGGCAACGCTAAATCCTCCAACCAAAATTGAAAAGCCACCAATTATAGCACCAATAATGGTTATCATCGCAAACATATCGGAAAAACCAGTGGTTAGCATACTGGTTTCATTTAGTGCAAAATTATCATCAGCCAAAGGTTTAATTTTTCTGATAGACCTCATAATTCCTCTTAACTCATAAATTAAATCTTCATTTTTTACACCCGGCTTTGCTTTTACCCAAATACTTTGATTCACTCCTCTTTGCTTAGTATCTACCATAGTCTTTAAAAATATGGCAGGAGTTACAATTTGTCCGTCTAAGCTATTTCCTAGTACACTTTCTCCTTCTTTTTGAAAAACACCAATAACAGTAACATTTTTTCCTCCCAACTTAATTTTTTGACCAATAGGAGAACTTAACCCAAATAAACTAAGCGCAACAGCTTTACCGATAATTGCTACCGGGAGCCCTGAATTACTTTCCGAAAGAGAGAAGTAACGACCTTCGTCTAGAGAAAACTCTTTTAATAAATTAAATTGATGTGATACACCAACAGATATCACATTTTCAATACTTGTGCTTTTGTATTTTGCAGTAAACGCATAATCTATTTGATATACTGTTGCTGCTGCAAGAGTAGATTTTTTCTGAATTAATTTTAACTCATGCAAGCTTGGTTGAGGTCGTTGCCAATATTTCCACCAAGGATAATCGCCACCAAACTCCCAGGGCCACTTTTGAATAAAAACAACATTGTCGCCTAGTTGCTCAATACTTCCTTTTATATTTCTTTCCAATGAATCAACTAATGAAAAAACAGTAATGATTGCAAAAATTCCTATAGTAATTCCCAAAAGAGAAAGCAATGTTCTAAGCTTGTTTGATTTTAGCGATTGAATGGCAACAATAAAGCTTTCTCCAATTAATTTAACGACTAATATAAAACTGTTATTTTTCAATAGTGATGAGTAAAAATTAGAGAAGCTGTCATTAACAAATCAATACATTTATCAACAAAGGTAAAAATATGAATTTGAAAGGTTGCTGATTGCTAGTCTATTTCTTAAAATTGTAGCTAATTTAGAGCAAAAGAGATGGGTGACCTGAAAAAAATTAAAAACGCCTTAATATCTGTTTATTACAAAGATCATTTAGAAGACCTAGTAAAAACCTTAGCGGCCAATAATGTAAACATCTATTCTACGGGAGGTACACAAAGTTTTATTGAAAGTTTAAATGTAAAAGTTAACGCTGTAGAAAACCTTACTTCTTATCCTTCTATTTTAGGTGGTAGAGTTAAAACTTTACACCCAAAAGTTTTTGGAGGAATTTTAGGAAGAAGAGAACTAAATGAAGATATAGCTCAACTAGAGCAATATGAAATTCCTGAATTTGATTTAGTAGTTGTAAACCTTTATCCTTTTGAGGAAACTGTTTCAAGCGGAGCTTCTGAACAAGATATTATTGAGAAAATAGACATTGGCGGTGTTTCATTAATTCGGGCTGCGGCAAAAAATTTTAAAGATGTTATGGTAGTTGCATCACCTAACGATTACCAATTTGCTACACAAACTATTTCTGAAAAACAAGGTTTCACTTCAATAGAAGACAGAAAAAAATTGGCTGCAAATGCTTTTGATGTGACAAGAAAATATGATACTGCCATTGCAAATTATTTTTCTTCCTCAGAAGATTTGACCATTAACTTTTCCGGAAAAAAAGAGCTGAGATATGGAGAAAACCCTCACCAAAAAGGTTATTTCTATGGTAATATAGACTTGTTATTTAATCAGCTTCATGGTAAAGAATTATCGTATAATAACTTACTTGACGTAGATGCTGCTATTAATTTAATAGATGAATTCAAATCAGAATCAAAGGCTGTATTTACTATTTTAAAACATAATAATGCATGTGGTCTAGCGGTAAGGGAAAAACTTGTAGATGCCTATAAAGATGCTCTTGCTGCAGATCCTGTTTCGGCATTTGGAGGAATATTAATTACCAACAAAACGATTGATGTTGAAACGGCCAAAGAAATAGACCAGTTATTTTGTGAAGTAGTAATAGCTCCTGATTTTGAAGCCGAAGCCTTAGAAATTTTAAAAAGCAAAAAGAATAGAATAATCCTTCAAAGAAAAACTACTGAATTACCAAAAGTAAATTACCGAACGGCTTTAAACGGACTTTTGGTTCAAGATAAAGATGATAAGATTGAAACGGAGGCAGACTTAAATTCAGTGACGAATAAGAAACCATCTGAAAGCGAAATACAAGACTTACTTTTTGCAAATAAAATTGTAAAACAGACAAAATCGAACACAATTGTTTTGGCAAAAAACGGTCAGCTGCTTGCAAGCGGAACGGGTCAAACATCAAGAGTAGATGCGTTAAAACAAGCTATACATAAAGCTAAGAGTTTTAACTTTGACTTGAATGGAGCCGTTATGGCTTCCGATGCATTTTTCCCTTTCCCAGATTGTGTGGAAATTGCAAACAAAGAAGGAATAAATTCAGTAATACAACCGGGAGGTTCAATTAAAGACGAAGCTTCAATTAACTATTGTAATGAAAACAATATGTCAATGGTCTTCACAGGTATTAGACATTTTAAACATTAAAACTCACTAAATGGGATTATTTAGTTTTTTAACACAGGAAATTGCAATAGACTTAGGTACTGCAAACACTCTTATTATCCATAACGATAAAGTAGTAGTAGATGAACCATCTATAGTAGCTCAAGATAGGCAAACCGGAAAAATTATTGCAGTAGGAAAGAAGGCTATGCAAATGCATGGTAAAACCCATGAAAACATAAAAACCATTAGACCTCTTAAAGATGGAGTAATCGCAGATTTTAATGCTGCAGAAGCAATGATTAGAGGAATGATAAAAATGATTAATCCCGGAAAAAGCTTTTTTACACCTTCACTTAAAATGGTGATTTGTATTCCTTCAGGAATTACCGAAGTGGAAAAACGAGCAGTAAAAGATAGTGCTGAACATGCCGGTGGAAAAGAAGTTTATCTGATTCATGAGCCAATGGCTGCGGCAATAGGAATTGGGGTTGACGTACTAGAACCAATGGGAAATATGGTTATTGATATTGGTGGTGGTACATCTGAAATTGCAGTAATTGCATTAGGTGGTATTGTATGCGATAAATCAATAAGAGTTGCCGGTGATGAATTTACCAATGACATTGTAGATTACATGAGAAGACAACATAATCTTTTAATAGGTGAGCGTTCGGCAGAGCAAATAAAAATTGAAATTGGTTCTGCTTTACCTGAGTTGGATAATCCGCCTGCGGAATACCCAATTCAAGGAAGAGATTTAATGACAGGAACTCCAAAGGAAATTTCGGTGTCATATTCTGAAATTGCTCATGCGCTGGATAAATCAATTTCTAAAATTGAGGAAGCAGTATTGAATGCACTTGAAATGACACCTCCTGAATTATCAGCAGACATTTACAAAACCGGTATTTACTTAGCAGGTGGTGGCGCTTTATTAAGAGGATTGGATAAAAGAATTCAGATGAAAACACGTCTTCCTGTACACGTTGCCGAAGATCCGCTAAGAGCTGTTGCTAGAGGTACAGGCATTGCGTTAAAGAATATTGAAAAATTCCCATTCCTCATCAAATAATATTGATTACATGAAATGAGGAATCTTGTACAACTTATTTTAAAATATCATTTTTTAATAATATTTGTTGTACTCCAATTGTTTGCCTTTTACTTACTAGTATCAGGAAATAACTATCAAAATAACAAGTTTACCAATCTTACGGGAAATATATCGGGAGGCGTTTTAGAACGTTACCACAACTTTACAAACTATATTAATCTTGGTGAAAAAAATAATAAGCTAGCTGAAGAGAATGCCTTTTTAAAACAATATGAAAAGTATTCATTAAAAAAGCTTTTCTCTGATAAGGTTAAAATAGAAGATACTTTGTATCAACAGCAATATCTTTATATAGCAGCAGAAGTCATAGAAAACTCTGTGAGCAATAAAAAAAATTATATTTTAATTAATAAAGGTAGAATAAACGGAATAATGCCGGAAATGGGAGTTATTTCCTCAGATGGTGTAGTGGGAATTGTTAAAAGTTCGTCAGATAATTTTGCGGTTATAGTTAGCCTGTTGCATATCGAAAGTAAAGTGAGTGCATTTATTGAAGAGAACAACTATTTTGGTTCAATCAGTTGGAGTGGAGATGATGAGCATACATTAATGTTAAATGACATTCCAAATTACGTTTCCTTAAAAAAGGGATATCATATAAAAACAAGCGGATATTCATCAGCTTTTCCTAAAGGTGTGCCAATAGGCACTATAAAATCATTTGAGCGAGTAGAAAATGGAAGTTTTTACAAAATTGATGTAGATATTTCAACTGATTTCAGAAAATTATCACACGTATATATTGTTAAGGATTTAATGAAAATAGAACGAGAAAAAATAATAGAGGAAGCAACTTTACATGATTAAACAAATAGCTAGATATATTATAAGCTTTACTGCGCTTTTTTTAGTTCAAATATTTGTATTGAATCAAATTGAATTTGCCGGTTATATAAGGCCATACCTCTATGTGCTTTTTCTTTTATTATTACCAATTGATTTAAGTGGTTGGTTAGCGCTTCTAATAGCATTTTTTATTGGTACTGTAATAGATATGTTTACTCAAACACCGGGAATGAATACTTCTGCCTGTTTGGTTTTAGTTTTTTCAAGACAATATCTTTTAAAACTAATTGCTCCAAGAGAAGGTTATGAAACTGGACAACTGCCAAGACCGGAATTTTTTGGCTGGAAATGGTTCTTTATTTATTCTTCGATATTAGTTGCGATTCATCATGTTTGGTTGTTTTATGCAGAAGTTTTTCACTTTAAATATTTCTTTTCTACATTATTAAGAGCTATATTTAGTACAGTATTTACAGAAGTGCTAATACTTTTAACTGTACTTTTCTTTTATAATAGTAGTAAATCTAAATGAGATTAGACGAAAGGAAATATGTTGTAGGCGGGATTTTTATCATCATAGCTTTTATATACCTTATCCGTTTATTTTACATTCAGGTTATTAATGATAAATACAAATTATCTTCTGAAAATAATACCATAAAAAAAGTAGATATTTATCCTTCCAGAGGTGTTTTTTATGATAGAAACGGAAGGCTATTAGTATCTAACGAACCCGGTTATGATATCATGGTTATTCCTTCTCAAATAAAAGACTTGGATACCGCTAAATTCTGTAATTTACTGGGAATTACCATTGAAGATTTTAGGGCAAAACTTGAAAAGGCCAATCAAGGACAATGGCGATATAAACCATCTGTTTTTGAGAAAGGGATAGATATTGAATCGTACGGAATAATTCAGGAGAAACTACTTTATTATCCTGGCTTTTATGCAGAGACATCAACACTTAGAAAATACCCTTCTTTTGCCTCACACTTAATAGGCTATTTAGGAGAAGTTTCACCGGGAATGTTGGAGAGAGATTCGGTAAATTATTATCGGCAAGGGGATATAGTTGGTTGGAGTGGTATAGAAGCCTACTATGAAAATGTGTTAAGAGGTAAAAGGGGAACAAAGTTAGTTTTGGTAGATGTTTTCAATAACGAGAAGGGATCTTATGCCAACGGAAAATTTGATACAACTGCCATACCCGGCAGCTCGCTAAACCTTACCATTGACGCTGAATTGCAAAAATATGGAGAGATTTTAATGCAGAATAAAGTGGGTAGTATTGTGGCTATAGAACCGTCAACAGGAGAAATATTGAGCCTGGTATCCTCACCTACTTTTGATAATAATCTGTTAGTAGGAAAAAAGCGAAATAAAAACTTTAGAGAGCTTCAATTGAATGATACTCTTAACCCGTTATTTAATCGAGCGCTTCAGGCAAAATATCCTCCGGGAAGTATTTTTAAATTGGTTCAGGCGCTAATTGGAATGGAAGAAGGAGTAATTACAGAAAACTTTGGTGCCCCATGTAATAAATCATTGGTGGGTTGTCATAATCACCCTATGGCTACTAATGTTAAGAAAGGAGTTCAGTTTTCTTGCAACCCATACTTTTATGCCGTTTTTAAGCGAGTTATCAATCAAAATAAAAGCAGTAATTATTTTAAAGACACTGAAATTGGTTTAGGACTTTGGAATAAACATATCGAAACATTTGGGCTGGGAAAAAGATTAAACGTTGATTTAACAAATGTGAGTAGTGGCGGAATTCCAACACCAAATTATTACGATAAAATTTATGGAAAAGGAAGATGGGCTTATTCAACTATTTATTCTTTGAGTATCGGACAGGGAGAAGTTGAGGTTATTCCCATGCAAATGGCAAATCTGGCGGCAATAATGGCAAATAAAGGATATTATTATACTCCTCATGTAGTTAAAAGTATTCAAGAAGCAGATACGGTTTCTCCACTATATTACCCAAAAATAAACACAAGTGTTTCTTCAAAGTACTATGATGTCATTCATGAAGGAATGAGGGCGGTTGTTGAAGAACCCGGAGGAACTGCAAGAAGAGCAAAAATTGATAGCATAACTGTTTGCGGTAAAACGGGAACTGCACAAAATCCACATGGCGAAGACCATTCGGTATTTATTGCTTTTGCACCAATGGAAAACCCTAAAATAGCGATTGCAGTTTATGTTGAAAATGCCGGTTTTGGTGGAACTTGGGCTGCACCAATTGCTAGCTTAATGATGGAGAAATACTTGACGGGAGAAATTAAAAATAAAGCTAAGGAAGAAAGAATATTAAAAGCAGATATCATTAATAGAAAAAATATGCAATGAGACGGAGTAGAAGCATATTATCAAACATTGACACACCAACATTACTTTTGTATTTATCTCTTGTTATGATAGGCTGGATAAGCATTTATGCTGCTGTCTATAATGAACTGCACCATAGTATTTTTTCAATGTCTCAGCTTTATGGAAAGCAGCTTATCTGGATAATTGCTGGTTTAGTAATAGGTGGAATAGTTTTAACTATTGATTCTGAATTTTATACCACTTTTGCTTATGTTATTTATGGCTTATTAATTCTGTCTCTTCTTTTTGTTTTTATTGCAGGAGATGAAGTAAACGGTGCAAAAAGCTGGATTAAAATAGGTGGATTTAGCTTACAACCCTCCGAATTTGCAAAGTTTGCCACAGCCCTTGTGCTATCAAAATTTTTGAGTGGTATTAATATTAAGTTTAATGAATTTAAAGCAAAGGCAATATCGCTGTTGATAATAGCTGTTCCTGTAATGTTTATTTTACTTCAAAATGATACTGGCTCAGCTATTGTGTATGGTGTTTTTATTTTGGTAATTTTCAGAAAAGGATTAATAAACGGAAATATTCTTTTATTTGGACTAGGAGGTGCATTAATTGCAATTTTAACCTTAATCCTTAGGCGCTCTGAGTTTACATGGTTTGACTTTACTTTTTCGGGTAGTTATTTGTTAATGGGTATTTTGGCAATAATAACCCTTTTGATTTATTATGTTTTAAGAAAAGTAAAGAGGTCATGGTTGGTTTGTTTTGGCGGACTTATTATTGCTTTAGGCCTGGTTATTGGAATTGACTACTTTTTTGATAATGTATTAAAACCTTATCAGGTTTCTAGAATTAATATTACTCTTGGATTAGAGTCTGACCCACAAGGAGCGGGTTATAATTTAGAGCAATCGTTAATTGCAATTGGCTCGGGAGGCTTTACGGGAAAAGGATTTTTAGAAGGTACTCAAACAAAATTCAACTTTGTGCCGGAGCAAAGCACGGACTTTATTTTTTGTACAATAGGTGAAGAGTGGGGCTTTCTGGGAACATTTATTACCATTGCTTTGTATGTTTCATTATTCCTGAGGCTACTCTTTTTGGCAGAAAGACAGCGTTCCGAGTTTAGCAGAATTTATGGCTATTCAGTAGCTTGTATCTTGTTTTTTCATTTTATGGTAAATATCGGTATGACTATAGGTCTAGCGCCCGTAATAGGAATTCCATTGCCATTTATAAGTTATGGAGGTTCATCCATGTGGTCATTTACAATTTTACTTTTTATTTTTCTGAAACTTGATTCGGATAGACTAATGGTATTTAGATAGAATAATTAAGCCGAAAATTTATAGCCTACACCTTTTATCGTTTTGATATAGTCATCACCCAACTGCTCTCGTATTTTTCGAATATGTACGTCAATGGTTCTGTCATTGACAATCACATCATCGCTCCATATTTGGGTTAAAATTTCATCTCTTGTAAAAACTTTACCGGGTTTTGAAGCTAATAGTGCTAACAATTCAAATTTCTTTTTAGAGAACTCTATTTTTTTATCTCCTTTAAATACGAGATATTTTTCACTATCAATTGTTAAGTTTCCAATGGATTTAGTGGGAATTATTTTTTCACTGTTCTTATCGCCTTTCCTTTTTAATAAGGTTTCCACTTTTTTAACAAAGACTCTTGGGTTAATGGGTTTGGTAATGTAATCATCGGCACCGGCATCAAGCCCTGCAATTAGAGAATAATCTTCATTTCTGGCAGATAAAAAGGCTATAATAGAATTAGATAATTCAGGCAAACTTCTTAATTCAATACAAGTTTCTATACCATCCATATTTGGCATCATTACATCTAATACAATTAAATCAGGAATTTCTTTTTTTGCCAACTCAATAGCTTCTACACCACTTTCAGCAGTAAATGTTATATAATCGCTTTTTTCTAAATTATAACTTAGAATTTCAAGAATATCAGGCTCATCATCAACTAATAAAATCTTTTGCATTATTCTTAAGATCAAAAATTCTTTTGGCAAATGTAAAACCCCAATACCAACGGGCTATTACGACCATGTTAACGCAATGTTAAATATTCACGGATTTAATCTGTAAAAATTAATTTTAGGTTAACACCCTAATAACACTACGGTTAAGTTAATACCCGTCTTTTGCACTATAAAATAAAGACGATGAAACAAATAGGTTTATTATTATTTTTCTTAACTGTTTTGAGCACTTCATTTGCAGCCCAAAATGAAGATAAAGGAACACTAAGCGGAAAAGTTTATGAGATAAATAATTCTTCAAAAGAACCGGTTCCTTTTGCAAATGTAGTAGTTTTAGAAACTTATGCAGGAACAACAACTGATTTTGATGGTACATTTAACCTTTCTTTAAAACCCGGGAAGTATCATATTGTATTTTCATTTATTGGTTATAAACCCGATACCCAAATTGTGGTTGTTGAAGCCGGAAATCAAAAATCTCTTTCGGTTACACTTGAAAAAGATGCCATAGATATAGACGCATTTACTGTAGAAGCTAAAAAGGATATGCAATCTGAAAATATGCTTTTACTTGAGAGAAAAGAAATTAGTGGTATTCAACAACAAATAGGAGCCCAAGAGCTTAATAAAACAGGCTCTTCGGATGTGGCAGCCGGATTAACCAAAGTTGCGGGACTTTCTGTAGTTGGGTCAAAACATGTGTACGTAAGAGGTATGGGTGATAGGTATAACTCAGCCTATCTTAATGGTTTGCCAATAGCTTCACCTGACCCTGATAAAAAAGTAATTCCTTTAGATATATTTCCGACAGCTGTAGTAAGCAATATTGCAGTTAATAAATCATATTCTCCAAAATTATATGGCGATTTTTCCGGTGCAGCTATAGATATTAAAACAAAAGATTACCCTGATGAGCCGACTTTTCAGGTAAAACTATCAAGTGGGTTTAATACCAGCTCATTTCTTAAGCCTTTTAAAACCTATTCTGGTGGCAAATATGATTACTTTGGTTTTGATGATGGCACAAGAAATATTCCTTCTAAAGTAGCTGCTGAAGAAAATTACAATAGCTCTTATAATAAAGAAGAATCGGCAGGAACAGGATTTGCTAACAACCTAAACCCAACTACAACTAAGGCGCCTCTTAATTCGGGAGTACAAATTTTAGGGGGTAATTTCTTCAACACATTTAAAAAAGACGATTTGAATACAGGAGTTGGTTTTTTAGCTTTGGTTTCTCACTCTAATAACACATCTATTCAAGAAGGAGCTTATCGAATAATTAATCTTCAAAGTAGAAGACAGGTGGATTATGATTTCATTAAGTACAACATTTCAACAAGCTCGTCAGCTTTAGCTAACCTTTATATCAAACCACATAAAGATCATAAGGTTTCTTATAATTTTCTGTATTCAAACATATCTAGTGATGACTTTAGAGAAACTGACGGAACACATTTTGACTATCAAAAAAGTATTTTTTCCAGAAGATACACCTTTGTTCAAAATAACCTAATGGCTAATCAAGTGGCCGGAGAACACAAATTTTTGAAAAATAGAATAGAGTTTGGCTGGGCTTTATCTAGCAATGTTGCAAAAAGTAAAGAGCCGGATAGAAGACAATTGGTTTACTTGTATGATGAAAACGGCTATATATTTAATGCAGTAGATAGGTTAGAAAATCACAGGTTTTTTAGTTCATTACTTGAAACTGAAATTACAAAAGATGTTCACTTAAAAGGTGTGATTATTCAAAATGAAGAATCTACCAGTTGGGCAATAACAGTTGGCGCACAACAAAAAAATAAACAAAGAGAGTTTGATTATAGTCAGTATACTTATGATTTAGGCAATATAGATAGTAAGTATAGTACAGTTAACCCTGAAACTCCGGATGAGCAATTAAGTAACGAAAATCATTTAGCAGGATTGTTTAAAATTCAGGAAGTATCTAATCCAGCATCTAAAAACAATGCACTTTTAACCATTAATGCACTTTATGTAGATAATGAGTTTAATCCTTACAAATGGTTAAACATTAAAGCCGGAGCAAGATTTGAGCAAGGTTATCAGGAAATTAAGTTTAGAGATCAGCAACAGCCTATATTTGTGGTTAAAGAGAAATTAGAGTCTTTGGATGTATTGCCGGTTCTAACATCAAAAATCACACTTAAAGAAGATAATTTCTTGAAATTTTCGGGAAGCAAAACAATTTCACGCCCGGGATTTAAAGAAGTTGCACCTTTTGAATATGTAGAATTTTTTGCGGGAATGAAATCAAGAGGTAACCCGGCTTTAATTAACGGAACTAACTATAATGCGGATTTAAGTTATGAGTTCTTCCCAAGAATAGGAGAGTTAGTTGCAGTAACAGCTTTTGGAAAATACCTGCAAAACCCAATTGAAAGAACAATGTTAGCTACCGCCAGTGGTCAATTACAATCTTTCCAAAATGCTAACGAAGCTTATGTTGCAGGAGTAGAATTAGAATTGAGAAAAAAACTGGATAGCCTATTTAAAAATACCGCTGTTCTGAGAGATTTATCAATAGGGATGAATGCATCTTACATTTATTCTCAAGTAAATTTATCAGGTGATTCTACCACCGCTACTAATGTGGTAACAAATACTCAACGTGCCTTACAAGGAGCTTCTCCATACCTAATTAATTTTGACTTAAATTATGAGAAGTTTGTGGGAAAAACTACTAAGATGAATATGTCACTGGCATACAATGTTTATGGGGCTAGAATTTACTCAGTAGGAATTTTTGGATTAGGAGATGTTTATGAATTACCGGTAAACACCTTAAATGCTGTTTTATCTCTTGAATTTAATAAGAAGTGGATAGTTTCTTTAAAAGGAAATAATATACTTAACCCAACAATTCAATTACAACAAGAAACACCACAAGGATTTGAGGTGGTAAATAGTTACAGAAGAGGTACAGATGTTAGCTTAAGTGTCACCTATAATATTCCGTTTAACAAAAAAGCAAACATTCAATAAAAACTTTGTTTTTAGAAGAAGTAAGCCACTTGCATTTAGCAGTGGCTTTTCTTTTTAATCCAATTAACATTTAGTTTACATTAAAACAACAAACTCATAAAATTTAGGTGACGTCCACTTAATGCAATAACGATTCCTTTGCGTCAAAATAAAACAAAACGAAAATGAAAACAACACAAAAAATTTTATCACTTACAATGCTTGCAGGAGTTGTGATTCTTTCTTCTTGTGGAAAGAAAAAAGGATGTACAGACCCAAGTGCAAGTAATTTTGATGCTGATGCAACAGTTTATGATGGTTCTTGTGAATATTTAAATTCAAGAACATTTATCGTAACAAACAAAACAGTTAATGGCGCAACGTATAGCCAAATTGAAGGAACAATTAACGAAAACTTTACTATGTCTGCTTCTAAAGACTGGATGCTTTCAGGTGGAGTATTTGTTGGTCCCGGAGCAACTTTAACAATTGAGCCATGTACTAAAGTTTATGCAGCTGATGATGGTACAACTCCATTTTTATCTATTAAACAAGGTGGTAAAATCATGGCAGAAGGAACTTCTTCTTGTCCAATAGTGTTTACTTCAATTAAGGCTAATCCTGCTCCCGGAGATTGGGGCGGTATAATTATAAATGGATACGCTAGAATCAATAATGGTGCAACTGCTGAAGGTGAAGGCGGTACGGGAACTTACGGTGGTACTGATGATGCTGACAACTCTGGAGTTTTAAAATATGTTAGAGTTGAATATGCGGGTAAAATTTTAGGTACTGACAATGAATTAAATGGATTCTCATTCAACGGTTGTGGAAGTGGAACCACAGTTGAGTACGTTCAGGCATATAGAGGTGCAGATGATGGTTTCGAATTTTTTGGAGGAACTGTTAGTATAAGATATGCTGTATCTTCCGGTAATCATGATGACTCTTTTGACTGGACTCACGGATGGAGAGGAAATGGACAATTTTTAATTGCTAATCAAAATTCAGATGGTGGTGATAGAGGTATTGAAGCAGATAATAATGCAGATGATAACACACTTACTCCATATGCTGAACCAACTCTATCTAACATAACCTTATTAGGAGTTGATGATGGTGATGGTGAAAATACAGGAATGAGATTAAGAGAAGGTACTAAGGGTAAAATTTATAATGCTATTATTGCTAACTTCCCTAAAAATGGAGTTAGAGTATCAGACTCAATTACTACAGTTAATATGAATGCTGGTTCGCTTTTAGTTACAAGCTCTATTTCTTATAACAATGGTACAGATTGGAAAGATTGTACTCCGTTTGCCAATGACCCTTCAAATAGTACAGCTAATCCAAACTTAACAGGATATGTTGGTACAGTGTCTGCTAATGCTACTGACCCTACTACTTTAGGTTCATGGTTTAAAGCCGGAACTTACATTGGTGCTGCACAAACAGATTGGACAGCCGGATGGACAAAGGGACTTTAATAATTATAAATTAAAAAAATATAACGATGAAAACAATACAAATAATAGGCTTTCTTTTTCTAGCAACAATAGCTCTCTCTTCATGTAAAAAGTGTGTAGAATGTTCTTACACTGATGATATAGGAGCAACTAAAGTAGCTGAATCTTGTAAAAAGAAAGCAAATAAAAGCTTAGAGACAGACATGAATGACCAATGGGGTAAATATGGCCCGGTAACATGTTCAAATAAGTAACCTTTTAGCTACATAAATAAATTCTTAAAGAACCTTCAGGTAAAGCCCTGGAGGTTTTTCATTTAATAGAAAGTGCTCCTGAGGGACATTGATTAACCTGTGAAATAATATCTTCTTTACTGGCATTTTCGGTTTGAATCCAAGGACGTTCCTTTGGTTTAAAAACTTTGCTTAATCCTTTAGCACAAATACCCGAATGAATACATTTTGAGCTTTCCCAAATTACCTTTATGTCTTCTTTTTCGTACTCTTTCATAACTAATTAGGAAAAATTACACTTCTATATCTAGTAATGTCTATTAAAGGAATATTAGCATCATAAGATTGGTTAATTACTTTAATAAACTCATTTGCAACTATTGCATATCCTTTTGGATTGGGATGAACACCATCTAAAGAAAATAAGCCGCCCTCAACATATTTTATATTAAGGTCGATACCACTCATTTTCATTCCACTTTCAAAAGTTTTTAAAATCTCATAAGTATCTACCACCGGAATTCCGTATTTAGCTGCCAAACCTTTTATTTCATTATTCAATAGTACAGTATGGTCTTTGGCTAATTTTGCCTCATCTTTATCTAATACTAAGGTATGTGGCAGCGGATCATTTTGAGTTCCTTTTCCGTTATCTTCAATTTCTGTAAGTGCAGTCAATAAAATTAAATCACCTTCTACAGCTATTCTTTTTGTAGAGCCATCATTTTCATAAATCCAAATATCTTTTCCTAAGCTTTCTAAGGTAACTGTATTAAATAATGGAATAGAAGTAACATCAGGAATAGTAGCGCAAACGCCTTTTGCTCCGTTAACCGTTAGAGCCGAAAGAACAGAGTCATACTTTTGCCGAAATTCTGCAACAGGAGTTAATTCAGATGCTTTGAAGGTTCCAACAAAAGGAATGGTAAACTCTCCTTCGTCACCACCGGAAGTTGCATATCCGAGTACATCATTATTTCCTAGCCAGTTAGTAAAAAAAGTAGCATTACTTTCTCTCATGTGGTCAACATATTCTTTTGGTGTACCAAAAAGAAGTGGGGAGTCTCCCCAATCTAAAAACCGTGCGTATGGATTTCCCTGAACACTTAGAGTGCTAATTCCATCTAAAAAAACATGGTTGTATATTTTTTGATTATTGTCTAATCCTATCGCATTCCTTAACTGAATTCCCGCAATACCTAAATTGTTGTATTTAGGCCCTTTTACATAATCTTCCCAATTGGACCATGTGGGATCTTCACGATATGGACCACCATAAGTTGGGTCACTAGGTCTTATGGGAGTTATTTCATTATCTATGTACTCTAAGTGCATATATCCTGAACCATTTCCTATAGCAACAGGTTGCTTGAAATCAGGCATGTTTGGATTAGCCAATTTCATTTGCTTGGCTATTAATGCTGGGTATGACCAAGCTTGAGTTTCTGCATAAAGTCCGTTATCCTGAAATCCCTGAGTTAAAGAGTTTCCAACAGAAATATAATTTGAAACATCTATTGAACCTGTATTTTTAACTCTGTCTTCAAACTGAGTTTTTGTACAACTCAATATAGTTAAACTGAGAATAAGAATTGGAAGTAATTTTTTCATTTTAGTAAAGTTAATATTCATAAAATTATTCAATAGAAGGAGCTTCGGTGGTTTTATTTTCACCAAACTTCACATTAATTCCGATGCCGTAAACATTTACAATTCTTCTATAACTGGCGGTAAATCCTTCGGTAGTTAAAGAGGCATTTGGTCGTTCAAAAGAAGAACGTAAATAGGATAAATCGACAGAAATATTTTCAGTAATATTTACACCAATTCCGGCAGTGTATCCGGTATGGCTGTTATCCGGTAATTCAGGGCTAACTCTTCCATCCGGTATGGGAGACTGATCCATATATATTCCGCCTCTAACGGAAATAAAATCTTTATAAGTAATATTTAAACCTATTCTATGTACAAAAACATCTTCCCAATTTTTTGGTGTTTTAGAGTCAGGAGTATCCGTATTTTCAAAATCAAAAGCCAAAGTATCGTAAGAAGACCAAAAAGTTCTTGTTAAATCGTATAATAAATCAACCCTAAATTTTTCAGGTTTTTCATAAGTTAATGCTATACCGCCAGAAGCCACTGCCGGAAGAGTAAGTGATGAAGTAAACCCGGTGCTTTCAGGAAACTTATCTCTGAGTGAGCTTGGAATATCTGTAAAATCAACATTTCCTTTATCTAAATCCATTTTTAATTTATGTCTGTAATCCACACCTACTGAAACAGAAAAGGTATAGTCCTCTTTTTCTAATTTATAAGGGGTGGAAAAAATGCCAACGTTAAATCCCATTGCACTTCCACTTCCGCTTAAAGTTGCTTTTCCATATTCATTATCTTTTGAAGCTAATGGAACTCCCTTTTCGTAATGAAAATTTCCGGTAGTATAAACAAACCCTGCACCAATACTTAGTTTTTCATCAAGCACAGCGTAAGATACAGTTGGTTGAAACATAAACGTTTGAAGTCCGATATTTTGAACTATGAACCTACCTTCCCAATCATCGTCAAAAGATGAACTAGAACCAAATTGATTATTTACACCAAATCCAAATCTAAGTTTTTCGTTAATAAACTGTCCGGAGTAGTAAAAATGAAAAGGCGTTGCATTTCCTGTAGTTTGGTCAATATTATCATTTGCATCGGTTTGTAAAGAAACATGTGGATCAATTAAAGTAAAGCCACCGGTAAATTGATGCCCTTTTAATTTATATAAGCCACCGGGATTATAAAAAATAGAAGATGCGTCAATACATAAACCTGTAAAAGCACCTCCCATTCCTGTGGCTTTATGACTTTGCTGATTGATTTGAAAACCTCCGGCAAATAGTTGGATAGAGAAGGCAGTAGAAAGACCTACACTCAAAAATTTTCTCATAAATAGATAGGTTTGTTTAGTAAAGATATAAAAAAAGGGAAATACTGTTAAATTTGCGGCTAGTTATGAAACCTATAGAAACTGATATAATAATTGTTGGTGCTGGTCCGTGCGGACTATTTACGGTTTTTGAGGCTGGTTTGTTAAAACTCAGATGTCATTTGATTGACTATTTGCCCCAAGCAGGAGGACAGCTTACAGAAATTTATCCTAAAAAGCCTATCTACGACATACCCGGATTTCCTGAAATTCTTGCAGGAGATTTAGTGGAAAATTTAATGAAGCAAATAGAACCGTTTAAACCTGGGTTTACCTTAGGAGAAAGATGTGAAACAATATCAAAAACTGAAGACGGAAAATTTAAAGTAGTAACTAATAAAGGAACAGAACATATTGCTCCGGTAGTTGCTATTGCAGGTGGCTTAGGTTGTTTTGAACCAAGAAAACCGCCCATTGCCAATCTTTCAGATTTTGAAGATAAGGGTGTAGAATATATTATTAAAGACCCGGAGTTTTATAGAGATAAAAAAGTAGTGGTAGCCGGAGGCGGTGATTCTGCTTTAGACTGGTCAATTTTTTTAACGAATGTGGCTTCCGAAGTTTCCTTAATTCACAGAAGAACTGAGTTTAGAGGTGCTCCTGATTCAGTAGAAAAAGTAATGGAGTTAGCATCAAACAAAAAAATAAATTTAATTACTAATTCGGAAGTGGTTGGGTTAAGTGGAAATGGTCATTTAAAAGGAGTGGAAATAAAACATCAAACAGATGGAATTATTTCAAAAGAGGCAGATCATTTTGTTCCTCTTTTTGGACTTTCACCCAAATTGGGACCGATAGCAGATTGGGGCTTAAATATTAATAAAAACTCTATTGAGGTAAACACGTTTGATTATAGCACCAATATAGAGGGCATTTATGCTATAGGTGATATAAATACTTACCCGGGTAAACTAAAATTGATTTTATGTGGATTTCATGAGGCAACATTGATGTGTCAATCAGCCTTTAAAAGAATATATCCCGATAAAAATTTTGTATTAAAATATACTACTGTAAACGGTATTCAAGGATTTTAAATGTCACTAATTAACGTTACTATAATTGATAGGGAAGGAGTAGAACACAAAATCGAAGCTCCAACGGATATTAACATGAATATCATGGAACTCTGTAAGGCAAATGATTTGCCGGTTGAAGGAACATGTGGAGGTATGGCGATGTGTGCTTCATGTCATTGTTATGTGGAATCAAACCATGATATTTTTAATCGTTCTGATGCTGAGGAAGATATGCTAGACCAAGCTTTTTTTGTTGAAGCGAATAGCAGATTAGGATGTCAAATAAAGTTGGCTGATGAATTGGAAGGTCTTGTACTTCGATTAGCTCCTCAATAATTAAAAAAGGAAATAACCAATACCTAGCTTTAGCTCAAACAGGTGTTGTAGTTGGTTATAAAATCTTCCGGTACTTTTTACATACTCTGCTTGCTCTAATAATGTATTGTCGGCATCACCGGAGAATTGTCCAAGCGGTAATAGGTAGGGTAGGTTAATATTACATGCAATTCCTGAAGAAAAATATAAATCTTTAGCTATAATTCTTTTAAAGCCGTATTCAACAGAAATCATAAGAGTGTAATAGGTGTTTTTATCTATTAATTTATAGTCAGTATTATCTCCATAACCTGTTGAATCGTAAGTAAACAAAATTTCAGGATTTTTATTTGAAATGGAATACATACTTGTACCCAAGGAAACATTGGTGTAACTTCCAAAAGGAGCAATATTTGCTTTTCCTGTGTAGGTTCCGAGTACTAAAAAAAATGAGTTATGAGTAATAAAAAAGTCTTTTTTAGGAGTAAGGAAGTATTGCCGATTTGGACTGGATATCTCAAAGTTAATGCCTCCATCTTTTGTTTTTGCAGGAACATAAACATCATTATGTCTAAATGAAAAGCCTATTGAAGAGTTTTCATTAATTGATTTTTCAATCAAAAAATCATGTTTAATTGAAATGGGACTTTCTGTGTTGCCAATAAAACCGGCAGATAAAGCAGGAGATAAGGCAAGGTTATATTGAATAGCAATTGTTTTTCCCATATAACCGGATTGTTGTGCACTTAAGCTAAATGCAAAAATCAAAAAAAGTATAAGAGTAATATTTTTCATTATGCTACTTAGTGCGGTTTCTTTTAATTTGGTTAAAGGTGTGATATAGATTAGATAGAACAAGTCCCCTGTGGTCTTTTTGTTTAGTGTCTTTTACGTCAGCTATATATGCGTTTCCATTTTCAATATCAAATAAATAGTTGTAGTAATATGTCCAATATTCCGGAGTTAAAGCATAAACAATAGCATAGGGTAATATTAAGGGATATAGTATTGCACCACAAAAATAATAACCAACATCACTCTTTTTTTGTTTATAGGATATAACGCCATTGTACAAAATATACTTTGTCCCGAGTTCTTTTTTAACTTCTTCCATTAAATCAGAGGTGCTTTGAACAAACTCCATATCCTCATGGTCAAATCTTTCGGCAGCCCAGTCATTTAGTAAGCTAAAAATGTTATAGTAATTAATAGCATCAATAGTAAATTCTTTAGGAGTTACCAACTCAATACTTAACCCTAAATCGGAGGCCATAGTAATCATGGTATTATTAAAGTCCAATAATTTTTTTTCGGAGTTAATATATTTTGTATTATTTCTTGAATCCATTTGAAGATACATAGGATCAATGACGGCTATTTTATCTATACCTAATGCTTTTCCCTTTCGCTCTTGTTTTTTCTTTTCTTTTTGTTCTTCATGTCTGATAGACTTTTTTTGTGCATAAGACATGTTTTCTTCTTCCTCTTCTTCTTTTTTCTTTTTTTCAAGTTTTTCTAAACGGTCGTTAAATTCATTTTCAAATGCTCCTTCCTCCAGTAAATCGGCTAAGGCAAATTTTTCAAAGGATGATTTATTCTCATCTTTACTCTCACTTTCTTTATTAGTGTTGCTTCTTCGTTCGTCAATAACAATGTATTTTTTTGACCGCTTATTTTCTTTGTTTTCTTCTTCCTTAATATCATTTTCAGCTATACTTGTAGTATCATTGCTATTTTGTGCTTTTTCAATTTCTTTTTTAGTCAAAAAGTAACTTTTTTCTTTCTCGTTTTCGATTACCAGAAGGTCAAATAAATCATCACACATTTGTGTAAAAATAGCTTCATCCGGATACTGTTTTTTCATTATCCAGTTATATTTTAATGCGATAACATTTATTTGTGTGCTTTTCATGGAATGTAGCATTTTGTAAACTTGCTGAGACTCTCCGTGTATTTTTTTGTAATACGTTAAAACCTCACTTGTTCGTCCCGCATTTTTATATTTAGCCATTCCGTACAGTGCTTTGGCAATAGATGTTTTTATGTATTTATCATCAGGATTTTCTAATGATAAGAGGTAAGAATTGTACAAGGCTTTTGGATAATTTCTGTCAAGTAAATTTAGTCTGAGTAATTCATAGCGGCTAATATTTCTTACGTTATTAAAGTCTTCTTCTGAAACTATGAAAAGTTTGTCTCCTCCCTTTTTATCTTTTAGGTTGTTTTTTACACGTTCTTTTCTTTTAACAATATTAGGGTGAGTGCTTTCACTATCGTCATAGTTTTCTTTAATTACTATGGGGTAAATAGAGTCTAAAAAGAATTCGTCAGGAATTTTTAGATAATCATCATTAAAAAAAGTCTTGTCAAAAGGAATTTCATCAAAAGGTAAATAGGAATACTGAAGCACATCAAATACATAGTTTATTTCTTCAATGGAGTAATCGGTATTTAGAATAACATTACTTCCTAATTCATCGGCTTCAAATTCTTTGTCTTTTGAATACTGGCTTAATAACTTTATACTTTCATTATAGCCATAGTGTCTGTACTCGCCTTTTCCTTTAATTATTTTTTGATTTTCTAAATACGAATTTAGTGTGTGTTTTTCTTTAAAATGTGAAACTTCATGAGCCAGAA
Organism: Bacteroidia bacterium; assembly: GCA_030426475.1. Taxonomy (GTDB): domain Bacteria; phylum Bacteroidota; class Bacteroidia; order Flavobacteriales_E; family Vicingaceae; genus CALALS01. The sequence continues at coordinate 18,552 of JAUHYR010000003.1, read as the reverse complement.
CAAAAGCCAATTGTGCTTCATTTTCAAGTTGAGCCATTAATCCAACGGTAACAAATAAAATTCCTTGGTTTGTTGCAAAGGCATTTGCTATGGATGAACGAATAGTGTACACTCTAATTTTTGCCCGGGTATCAGCATCATCTTTTAATATCTCATCTAGTATTTTTTCACAATATTCAGAGATAGGGTCGTTGAATAAGATTTTTCCGCTTTGAAGAAGTTCATCAACTCTGTAGTTACTCATTAATAAAAACTCTTCCGTAGATTTTCTGTCAGCAGATTTTTTATCTACGTTACCTAAGTCATCTTTAAACTTGTCATAAGAAAGCTTACGAATGTCTTCGGGTATATAGCCCGATGCAGTTAATGGTTTGTGCTCTTCTGCGTTTTGAGCAAAAACTAAAGAACTAGATAGAAGTAAAAGGGCGTATAAAAATACTTTCATTAAAGTAAATGTAAAGGTATTTTACAAAAAGGGATGGGTAGCATTTTGTGTTTATTGGCATTGTGAAATGAAAGGTAAATTTCAACAACCTTTTTTTGCCTTTCTGAAAGTGAAGTGTTAGTCTCGGAATCAATATAATCCATCGCCCACTCCAATTCTTCATAAGTAGCTCCAAGCTGTTCTTCATCAGTCCTATCAGCATCCCAAAGCCCATCGGTTGGTTGGGCATTTTGTATAGAGGCATCAATATTTAGTTCTTTTGCAATAGCATAAACTTGCGATTTTTTTAAATCAGCAATAGGGCTTAAATCAACACCTCCGTCACCGTATTTAGTAAAAAAACCTACGCCAAAATCTTCAATTTTATTTCCTGTTCCCGCTACTAACATTCCATTATGACTGGCATAGGCGTAGAGCGTAAGCATTCTTAGTCGAGAACGGGAATTGGCCATAGCTAATCCGTTGCCCTCAATTTCCTTAGGAATGGCTTTCTCAAATGATACAAAGACCTCAGACAAGTCTTGTTTAACTCCATTCACATTTTTAAAGTGTTTTTTCAAAAAATCAATTTGAGTTTCTGCAAGTTTAAACTGTTCAGGTTTTTGCCGAATGGGCATATTTAAGGCAATAACCGGTTTCCCGGTTTTAGCACAAAGGGTAGATGTAACGGCAGAGTCTATACCACCGGAGACACCTATAACAAAGCCTTTGGTTTTAGATTGGTTGGAATAATCCAATAGCCAACTAACTATATAATCTATAGTTTCACTAACCTGCATTAATTTTATTATGTGTTATTTAAAATATAATCCCAAGATTAACCACCACATTATGAGCGGTAGCATTTTGTTTAGTGATTTCAGCTATAAAATTGTTGCTAACAGTTTCAACATTATATAAATACCTGGACACTTTTCTTATTACATTTGAAAAACCAAGATTATATCCAACGCCAAATACAAAAGCTGTAGAACCGCTTAAACTATATTCACCGCCTAATCCAATGTGTAATTGAAATCGAAATAAGTTCATGTCCTTATCAAGGTCAAGATCTTCTTTTTGCACTATTGGCGAATTGGCAACTGCTGCTAAATAAGTTTCATCATCAACCCTGGCTTTCGTTTTAATTCCGGCATTAACTCCGAACTGACCATAATATCTGATATATCCAATTTCATTGGTTCTCATTTTAAACATTAACGGAATGTTTACATAAGTTACGTTATATGTTCTATTTTTTAATTGGTAACCAGTGCCCGAAGTATCTGCAGGATTAGCGGGAACAATATAATCTCCTTCTTTTTTAATTTCTATAAATGCTTCATCTTTATTTAAAGCATAATAAGTAGAGTCTAAGAAGTTTAACTTGCCGCCATCATAATTTAGTTCTAATCCTGTTGTAAAGTATACTGTATTGGATAATCTAAATTCGGTGATTAAACCAAATCCAAACTTTAAAGCGGTTCCGTTACTGGTAAATTTTTTAACGTTGTCAGGTTTGTACCAGTTTAAGCTTGGAGCAGCTTTTAAGCCAAATCGGAATTTTTTATCAAAATCGTCTTGGGCTTTAAGACCATTTGCGGTTAAAAAAATAACTGATATACTTAAAATAAAGAAAGATTTAACTGGTTTCATATTTTTGTAGCTTTATTAATAATGCAATATTAAGGTTTTTGAATGTATATAATGTATAGACTTCCCAAAATTTTATCCATAATTCTTCTTGTTTTTCTCTTTTCTTGCAAAACAGAAACTGACAGCAAAGAATTAGATTTGAGTCATATATCAGTAGATATAAAAATTAATCGTTTTGAAAAAGACTTATTTACCTTGCAAAACTCTGACTCTATTGAAGAAGGTTTAAATGAGTTGAACGAAAAGTATGGACTTTTTTACCATTCTTTTACTGAAGAAATAATAAAGGTTGGGAATTATCAAGACCCTGCCATGCCTTATTATCTTAAAATGTTTTTGAATGATAAAAATGTGCTGGAGGCCTATAATTTTACTATGGATAAATACGCTAGTTTAGAAAGCGTAGAAGCAGATTTTATAGAGTCCTTTAAATATGCAAAGCACTATATGCCGGAGAAACGTCAGCCTAAACTTGTTTCTTTCTATTCTCATTTTAATTATCCTATAGTTGTGTATGATAGTTTACTGGCTATCCCGCTTGAAAAATATCTCGGCAGTAATTGTGAGTATTATGATTTACTTACCATACCCGGCTACAAAAAAGTAAGTATGAATCAAGAAAATATCATTACCGATGCCATGTCTGCCTGGGTGAATGAGCAGTTTAATTTAAAACCATCAGGAACAATGGTATTAGATGAAATGATTTACTACGGAAAACTACTATATGCACTTGATTTGCTTACACCTTTTAGAGAGGATTCTATAAAAATTGGATATAGTGCCGAGCATTTAAAATGGTGTTTTGATAATGAGCCTCAAGTTTGGGAATTTTTAATGCAAAAGGAGTTGATTTTTTCTTCTGATGCTAAAAACATAAAAAAATATATAGGAGAAGGCCCCTTTACTCCAGGCTTCCCTGATGGTTCACCCGGAAAAATTGGACATTGGGTAGGATGGCAAATAGTAAGAAAGTATGCTGAAAATACCGATTTACCTCTGCAAAAGATTCTATTGGAAGAAAACAGCCAAAAAATATTACAAGTTTCAAAATATAAACCTTCAAAATAATGTCGAAAAAATCTTCAGAAATTACCATTAAAGTTGATTTAGATGAAAATCATATTCCCGAAAATATTGCATGGAAAGCACCGGATGGCGGACAGGAAAACTTTAAAAAATGCAAAGCTTTTATGCTGGCCATTTGGGATGAAAAAGAAAATAACACCTTGCGTATAGACTTGTGGGACAAAGAGATGAAGGTAGACGAGATGAAAAAGTTTTGCCAACAGAGTTTAATGACTATGGCAGATACGATGGAGCGTGCAACCAATGATGAGAATTTTGCGTCTAGCATTAGAAAATTTGCCCAAACACTTAAAATTCAATAAGAAAGTTTAAGATGTTTGTATAATATTGCTAAAAATGTTTATTTTTGGTATTCGGCTTTAAAAAAATGACTATGAAAAAAGTGTTTGTTCTAGTTTCTTTATTCTCTGCGGCATTAGTAAATGCTCAGGTTTTGTTTAACAATGGGGGTACTATGGCTGTTACGGCAGGCGGTATTTTACATGTTAACGGAGATGCTGAAATGAATGGTGCTACGGCAACTTTCATTAATAACGGAACTACTACTACCGCCAATAGCACTGCTAACGGTGATTTTGCAATTAATAATGCTTCTGTTGTTTCAGGAGACGGTGTTTATATGGTGCAAGGCGACTGGATTAACAACAGTGTTTTTAATTCAGGAAACAGCTTGGTAAACCTTAGCGGTGGAAATCAAAACATTACAGGTTCTATAATTACTTCATTTAACGATTTAGAAATTTCAGGAACGGGTATTAAAACACAAACTATTGATGCTATTACTACTAATACGCTTCAATTAAACGGTTTAGAATTAGCTACTGATATAAACACAATGCTAGTTACTAATCCTTCTACTAACGCTATTCTTCATGATAATACTTATGGAGCTGAAGGTTTTGTGAGTAGCGTTGCTACGGGTAGATTAGCTAGAGTGACTAACTCAACTTCTACTTATATGTTCCCGACAGGTTCTTCATTATTAACCAGAAGATACAGAGAAGTGAATTTAACTCCAACTGAAGCGGATACTAATGTATATGTGGCTAACTTGGTTAACCATTCTGCTGATTTAGATAATTTAGACTTATCAACTTATAACGGTAAAATGTGTCCTTGTACACCAAATAGAGATTGGTATCATAACATTGGTAGAACTACTGGTGCTACACCTGCTACCATTTCAATTGCTTATGATGCAAAAGCAGGAGAAAAATATTACTCTAAAGCACAATGGGCCACACCTACTGTAGCTATGTGGAATGATATAGCTAAAGCAGAACATAGAAAAGGAACTGACTACAACACTATGGTTACTCCGGGTTGGAAAAACTTTTCTACTGAGCCGTATGTATTAATTAATACCGAAGGTATTTTTGTGCCAAACGTATTCTCACCAAACGGTGACGGAATGAATGACTTATTCTTAATTTCTTCTGACGGTATTACGGAGTTTGACTTAGTAATTTACAACAGATGGGGACAAGTAATTTTTTCTACTACTGCTCCTGAAATTGCTTGGGACGGAAGAACTTCTGCCGGTGAGCCTGCCTCTGAAGGAACTTATTACTACACTTTAGTAGCAAAGAGTGACGGTGCAGATTACTCTCAGCAAGGAACCGTTACTTTAATTGAGTAATAAAAAGAATTTAATAGAAAACACTTAAGGAGCTTCGGCTCCTTTTTTTATGATGAAAAAAGTTCTAGTTGTTTTTATAAGTGCATTTAGTACTATACTTTCCTATGGACAAATAGAAAAAAATTCCAATGGAGGTATAGGAACTGGGGGTGGTTTAAAAACTTGTTATGGATCTTGGGGTCTTTTTTACAATTATACTCCAAATTTATTCAATAAAAGCTTGGAGCTTAATATTGGAACTGGTATAGGGCCATCAGAATCTCTTGTTTTTGGTTTAGGTTCTAAGCTTAGATTTTATAACAACTCAAAGAAAATAGAAGCATTTTTTTCGAGTAATTACTCTTATCAATTAAAAGGAAAGTTGCGATATGATAATGAGAACTCTGTTGATTATTATGAAACAGGAAAAATACAATACTTACATTATTATTTAACTGGTCGTTTATGGCTTGATGATAAATTTGCTGCTCTTCAACTAAATTGTGGTTATAGTCAAAATATTAGTGGGATAGAGATTAATCATTTAAGTGGACCTAATAAAAACTATAATAAAGCTCAAAACACATTGACTAGCGGGCTATTAATAGGTGTTGATTTAATTGTATTTTTAAAGATTAAAAAACAGTAAATAGTTTGATTGTTGTTCCCCTTAACTAGCGAAAGTTTGAAACTTAGCAACAATGAGCGGAAAGTATAAAATCAAAAGAAGCCTATCTAAAACTCTGCTTCCAACACCTTCCCAATAAAATTTAAAATATCGGTTTTACCTGCTTCATTTTTGCTAGAAGAGCTAAAAAAAGTAGGGAACTCTTCCCAAACCTTTTCCATTTCTTTTTTGTACACCAATAAGTTTTTGTTGTATTGCGAAGAAGATATTTTATCTAGCTTGGTAAACACCATACAAAACGGAATGCCGTTAGTGCCCAGCCATTCCATAAATTCTAAGTCATTTTTTTGGGGTGGTATGCGGCTGTCAATTAATACAAATGTGCCTAATAAACTAGGGCTTTTTTTGATAAACGTATTTATCATCAATTGAAACTTGGCTCTATCTTTTTTAGAAACTTTGGCGTAGCCATAGCCCGGCAAATCTACCAAATACCACTTTTCGTTAATCAAAAAATGATTAATCAACTGTGTTTTTCCGGGTGTAGATGAGGTTTTAGCTAACTTTCCGTTTCCGGTAAGCATATTTATTAAAGAAGATTTACCCACATTACTTCTGCCAATAAATGCAAAAGCAGGAATGTTGTCTTTAGGGCATTCAGCCAGGTTAGCACTGCTCTTAACAAAGGTGGCGGTTTTTATTTCCACAATTAAAGATTAGGAAATTTGGTTTCTAACCAATTCGATAAAATTTGGTTAAACTCTACTGGTCGCTCCATCATTGGCGCATGGCCGCATTTGTCTATCCAGTACAAATCACTGTTTACCATGTTTTTATGAAAATCTTCGGCTACTTCAGGCGGAGTAATATTGTCGTTTTTACCCCAAATAAGGCAAACCGGTAAAGTAAACTGAGCTAGGTCGTTTTTTAAATTATGGCGAATTGCCGATTTAGCCATAGCTAAAATTCGAACCAATTTTTCTTTATTGTTTACTATTTCAAAAACTTCATCCACTAATTCATCAGTAACCAAAGCAGGGTCGTAAAACGTAACGGCAATTTTATTTCTCAAAAATTCTTTATCCTCTCTTCTGGGAAAGCTTCCGCCAAAAGCGTTTTCATAAAGGCCTGAACTACCCGTCAGTATTAAAGAATGAACTTTTTCTTGATTTTTTAGTGTGTAAACCAAACCAACATGTCCGCCTAAAGAGTTTCCTAAAATGGAAAAGTTATTTAGTTGTTTAAACTCTACAAAACTTTCAATAAATTCAGCTAATGTTTTAACTCCCGTACTAAGTATAGGTAAACTATACAATGGCATTATAGGAACAATAACTCTGTATTTTTTACTAAAGTGAGCTATTAGGTCCTCAAAATTACTTAGCGCCCCAAACAATCCGTGAAGAACAACCATTGGATGTCCCGAACCAATTTCAAGGTACTCAAACTCGTTTTCTTTTATGATTTGATTTTGAAGACTCATCTTATCTAAGCATTTCTATCCTTCAAATTTAAAGATTTAAAAGTATTGTCAAAACAGAAAGTAAAAAATTAAGCGAACCCACATCAAATAAGCACTTTAAGTTTCTGTCAATCAATTTTATTCAGGTCATAAAAAAGTAAAACCGATAAAAGTTTTCAACAAAAGTGGGAAAATGTGGTAAAATGTGTCATAAAGTGGGAAAATATTTTTTACTTTTAGCCCTTAAACAAAAAAATCTGATGCTCAATCTCTTAGGAGAATACGATTGTAAACTAGATGCAAAGGGGCGTTTCATGTTTCCTAGCGGTCTTAAAAAGCAGCTTGCAGAAGTAATGCATGAGGGTTTTGTGGTGAACAGAAATGTTTTTGAAAACTGCTTAGTAATTTACCCGATGAGTGAATGGAATAAAATTTCCGGACAACTGGGAAAATTAAATCGTTTCATCAAAAAGAATGAGCAGTTTGTAAGACGATTTAACAATGGTGCAACAGTAGTAGAGTTGGATGGAGCGGGAAGAATGTTGGTGCCAAAAGTGCTGGTAGATTATGCTGATTTGAAAAAAGAAGTTAAGGTGTGTGGAAACGGTGATAGAATAGAATTATGGAGCAAAAAGAGTTTTGAAAAAATTATGAAAGAGCAAATTGATTTTGGTCAATTAGCTGAAGAGGTGATGGGTAGCTTGGGTAATAATACTCAAGAGGATGTATCATAATCCGGTTCTTTTACATAGCTCGATAGACGGTTTGTCTATTAAAGCGGATGGTGTTTATGTTGATGTAACCTATGGTGGCGGAGGTCATTCAAAAGAAATTTTGAAACGACTGGGAAGTAAAGGAAAGCTTATAGCATTTGATCAAGACAAAGATGCAATTGCAAATAAGTTAGATGATGAAAGGTTGATTCTGGTAAACCAAAATTTTAAGTATCTGAAAAATTATTTAAGGTACTACAAAATTGAAAAGGTGGACGGAATATTAGCAGACTTGGGAGTTTCATCTCATCAGTTTGACAAAACAGAAAGAGGCTTCACTTTTCGTGAAGATAGTCTGTTGGATATGCGAATGAGTCAAAAAGCAGAGTTGTCGGCATTAAATGTCATCAATGAATATGGAGAGGAGGAGTTGGTAAAAATATTCAAGGAATATGGTGAGTTGCGAGAAGGAAAGTTAATCGCTAGAAAAATAATTGAACAACGTTCTTTAAATAAAATAGAAACATCCAAGCAATTGGTAGGTATGCTTACCCCAATGGCAAAACGAAATGAGGAACATAAGTTTTTTGCTAAAGTATTTCAGGCACTCCGCATAGAGGTGAATAATGAAATACAAGTCTTAGCAGAGTTATTAAAAAAATCATTAGACGTTTTAAAAATTGGAGGAAGAATGTCGGTGATTTCATATCACTCACTGGAAGACAGATTGGTGAAAAATTTCTTTAGGTCTGGAAATGTGGAAGGAAAAATAGATAAAGACATCAAAGGAAATTTTTATGAGCCATTCAAACAAATAACCAGAAAGCCAATAGTGCCGGATGAAAAAGAAATTGAAATAAACAATAGAGCAAGAAGCGCAAAACTTAGAATAGCTGAAAGAAAAGAATGAGTAAAAATAAAATTAAGGAACCTGTAGAAGAAGTGAAAACCTCTCCGAAAAAGAAAAAAAAGAGTTGGTTGGGATTCTTGTCGGGTAACTTTTTAAAGGGAGATGGAGTTGTTCGTCAGTTACCTTTTATGTTTTTCATTTCTTTCATAGCCCTAATTTATATAGCAAATGGTTACTACGCAGAATCTAATGTGCGTAAAATTGATAGGCTCAACAAAGAAGTAAAAGAGCTACGTTCAGAATACATCACTCTTAAATCAGAATTAAATTACAGAAGCAAACAATCAGAAGTAGCAAAAATGATTGCTGAGCAAGGCATCTATGAATCTATCACTCCACCAAAAAAAATCAGTCTTAAAAAATGACGGAATACAAAAAAGATATTATGTGGAGAACCTATGTAGTTTACATAGGAATATGTCTTTTTGGTGGTGCCATATTGTTTCAGGCGTTTAGAGTTCAATTTGTAGAAGGTTCTGAGTTAAAAGAAAGAGCAGAGAAATCCACTATTTCTGTTAAAAGTATAGAGGCGGTAAGAGGAAATATTTATTCCAGAAATGGTAGTTTGTTTGCAACATCCGTTCCGGTTTATGATATCCGAATGGATTTAAAAACAGAAGCACTAACGGATGAAGTTTTTTCTGAAAACATTAAAGCATTATGTGTAAACCTTAGCGAAACGTTTCAAGATAAGAGCTGGCAACAATATAAAGAGGAATTAACGAAAGCAAGAGCAAGAGGTGAACGCTATCATTTGATCAAAAGAAATATTAGTTACACACAACTTCAAAAAGTTAAAACCTTTCCAATTTTTAAATTAGGTCAATACAAAGGTGGATTTATTTATGAGCAAAAAAATAAAAGAAAACAACCGTTTTGGCCACTTGCTGCCAGAACAATAGGCAACTACAGAGAAAACTCTTCTTCCGTTGGTTTAGAAGATTTTTACAATAAAGAACTTCAAGGTGTAAACGGTAGCCGACTCATGCAAAAAATTGCCGGTGGAGTTTGGATGCCATTGAGTGATGAAAATGAACAAGAGCCGCAATCCGGCTATGATGTATATTCAACTATAGATGTAAATATTCAGGATGTTGCTCAAAATGCATTATACAATCAGCTAAAGCTTCACAATGCTGATCATGGTTGTGTAGCTGTTATGGAAGTTGAAACAGGAAAAATAAGAGCCATTTCAAATCTTAAGAAAGGTAGAAACGATGAGTACTATGAATCATATAATTATGTGGTGGGAGAAAGTACTGAGCCGGGCTCAACTTTTAAGTTGGCTTCATTAATGGTGGCTCTTGAAAAGGGGTATGTTTCTCTTGATGATAAAATAAATACTGAAGATGGTAGTACAAAGTTTTATGACAGAACGATGTATGACTCTAAAAGAGGCGGTCATGGAATAATTACATTGAGAGAAGCTTTTGAAGTTTCATCCAACGTAGCCATTTCAAAAGCCATTGTAAATGCCTTCAAAAAAAATCCAACAGAATTTACAGATGCTCTTTATAAAATGAATTTAAACGAAAAAACAGGTGTAGCTATCAAAGGAGAAGGAAAGCCTTATATCAAAAACCCGGAAGATAATACATGGTCAGGAGTTACACTTCCTTGGATGAGTATTGGATACGAAATTCAATTAACTCCTTTACAAATTTTGACTTTTTACAATGCTGTAGCTAACGGTGGTAAAATGATGAAGCCTCAGTTGGCAGAAAAAATAATGAATAAAGGAAAGTTGGTGAGAGAAGTTAAACCTGAAATATTAAATCCATCAATTGCCTCTAAAGAAACGATTGAATTAGTAAAAGAATGTTTAGTGGATGTGGTTGAAAATGGAACGGCTAAAAATTTAAAAGGAATGAATTTTAAGATAGCCGGAAAAACCGGAACCGCTCAAATAGCAAATTCTAAATACGGATACAAATACGAATCTAAAATTAGTTATCAGGCATCTTTTGTAGGCTATTTCCCTGCCGAAAAGCCTAAATATTCATGTATAGTGGTTATTAATGCACCGTCAAATAATGTATATTATGGAAATCAAGTGGCTGGACCAATTTTTAAAGAAGTAGCAAATAAAGTTTTTGCCGTTGATTTAAAGCTTCATGATGTATTGACTACTCAAGAACATCAAGCAATGTCCACCATTCCCTACTCAAAAAGTGGTAATAAAGATGATTTACTGACTGTTTTTAATGCTTTCAAAATTAAAACAGACGGAGAAACTTCAAGTGAATGGATTAGTACTTCCACCGAAGAAGAAAAAGTAAAAATAAACTCCCAATCAATGGAAAAGAATTTAGTTCCGAATGTTGTGGAAATGGGAATTATGGATGCAATTTATCTGCTTGAAAACAGAGGTTTGAGTGTGAAGTTTTCAGGGAAAGGAGTAATTAAAACTCAATCATTACCGGCAGGAGAAATAGTTAAAAAAGGTAGCACCATTTATTTGGAACTTTCATCATGAAGTTACTAAAAGACATATTATATAAAATAAGAATTACAGACGTAATTGGAGTAACTAATGTAGCTATCGAAAAAATTGTTTTTGATTCTCGTAAAGCCGAAAAGTTATGTCTTTTTGTAGCAGTAAGAGGAACTCAAACAGATGGCCATTTATACATTGATACTGCCATTAAAAATGGAACTTCTGCCATTATTTGTGAAGAGTTACCTGAAAATTTAGTGCCCGGAGTAACTTATGTTAAAGTAGGAAACTGTGCTGAAGCACTAGGAATAGCTGCTGCCAATTTTTATGATGACCCTTCTGAAAAATTAAAACTTATTGGTGTTACCGGCACAAACGGAAAGACTACAAATGTTACTTTACTCCATAAACTATTTCGACTTCTTGGACATAAAGTGGGCATGCTTTCTACCGTTGAAAATAAGATTAACGAAAAAGTAATTCCGTCCACACACACTACTCCAGACCCGATTCAACTCAATCAGTTGCTCAATCAAATGGTGGAGGAAGGATGTACTCACTGTTTTATGGAAGTAAGTTCCCATTCAATTCATCAACACAGAATAAGCGGGTTACAATTTTATGGAGGTGTTTTCACCAATATTACACACGATCATTTAGATTACCATAAAACATTTGATGAATACATCGCAGCCAAAAAAATGTTTTTTGATGCACTACCAGCTTCGGCTTTTGCTCTGAGTAATAAAGATGACAAAAACGGAGAAATCATGCTTCAGAATACGAAAGCGAAGCGAATGTTTTATTCTATTAAGGGAATGGCAGACTTTAAAGCTAAAATTCTTGAAAACCGTTTTACGGGTTTAACATTAATGATTGATGGAGAAGAATTTTGGAGTCGATTAATAGGAACGTTTAACGCTTATAATTTATTAAGTGTTTACGCCACAGCCATTTTAGCAGGAGAAAGAAAGCTAGATGTTTTAACAGAACTCAGCAAAGTAGATGCCGCAAGAGGAAGATTTCAGTTTATTAAAACCGAATCAGGTATTTCTGCTATTGTTGATTATGCGCACACACCAGACGCACTCCAAAATGTATTAGCTACCATAAAAGACATAAGAACCGGTAATGAACAACTGATAACTATTGTTGGTTGCGGTGGTGATAGAGATAAATCTAAAAGACCTGTTATGGCTGAAATAGCTTGTGAGCTTAGTACTAAGGTAATTCTCACTTCTGATAACCCTAGGTCTGAAAATCCTGAAACTATTATAGATGATATGAAGAAGGGAGTTCCTGCTCTACACTTTAAAAAAGTGCTGGCAATTACAGATAGAAAAGAAGCCATTAAAACAGCTTGCACAATGGCGAACAAAGGAGATATCATTTTAATTGCAGGAAAAGGTCATGAAACATATCAGGAGATAAATGGGGTGAAGCATGATTTTGATGATGCAAAAATTGTGAGTGAAATGCTAAAAATGTTAGAGAAGTAATGTTGTATTATTTATTCAAATATTTAGATAGTGTTGATATTCCGGGAGCAGGAGTCTTTCAGTATTTATCATTTAGAGCAGCATTAGCGGTAATTATTTCTCTGCTTATTTCTATGGTTTTTGGTAAAAGACTCATAGGTTATTTAAGAAAAAAACAAGTAGGAGAAACCATCAGAGATTTAGGTTTAGAAGGAGAAAAACAAAAACAAGGAACACCAACAATGGGTGGCTTGATAATTTTAGCGGCAATTTTAATTCCTACACTACTTCTTGCTAAACTGGAAAATGTTTACATCCTCTTGATGATTTTCACTACGATAGGTTTAGGTGCAATCGGTTTTGTTGACGATTACATTAAGGTATTTAAAAAAGATAAAAAAGGATTGGCAGGTAAGTTTAAAGTAGTTGGTCAAATTGGCGTAGGTTTAGTTGTAGGTGCTGTTCTTTATTTTAATAATGATGTAACAGTAATGACCAAATCTGAATCTCCTTCTTATGTATCAATGATGACGAATAATGAGGAAGGAGCCAAAAGTGTTTTTGAGTGGGAAGAATCAAAATCTATGATTACCACTATTCCATTCATGAAAAATAATGAATTTGACTATGCTTCATTAATTAGCTGGGCGGGAGATGGTGCAAAAAAATACGGATGGATATTATTTATCCCATTAGTGATAATTATTGTGACAGCTGTTTCAAACGGTGCAAATATTACAGATGGATTAGATGGTTTGGCAACAGGTACGTCAGCGATAATTGGAGTTACGTTAGCCGCATTTGCATACGTTTCCGGTAATTTCATTTTTGCCGATTATCTAAACATCATGTACATCCCTCAAACGGGAGAGTTAGTAATATTTATTTCAGCATTTATCGGAGCTTGTGTAGGGTTTTTATGGTACAACTCTTATCCAGCACAAGTATTCATGGGCGACACAGGAAGTCTAGCACTTGGAGGAATTATAGCGGTTTTTGCAATAGCTGTGCGTAAAGAGTTGCTAATACCTGTTTTCTGTGGAATATTTTTAATAGAGAATTTATCAGTAATGATACAGGTGGCGTATTTCAAATACACCAAGAAAAAATTTGGAGAGGGAAGAAGAGTGTTTTTAATGTCTCCGTTACATCATCATTTTCAAAAAAAGGGTTGGCACGAATCAAAGATTGTTGCTCGCTTTTGGATTATTGGTGTAATGCTGGCAATTATATCCATTATCACTTTAAAACTGAGATAGTTTTGAGTAAAAGGATAGTGATACTGGGTGCCGGAGAAAGTGGTGTTGGTGCAGCAAAATTGGCAATCAAACAGGGGTTTGAAGTGTTTGTGTCAGATTTTGGAAAAGTAAAAGAAAAGTATAAAAACGTTCTTTCACAAATTGGTGCTGAATGGGAAGAAGAAAAGCATACTGAAGAAAAGATTTTGAATGCTGATGAAATTATTAAAAGTCCGGGAATTCCTGAAAAGGCTGAGATAATTAAAAAGGCTAAAGCAAAAGGAATTTCTATTATTTCTGAAATAGAATTTGCAGGCAGGTTTTCTAAAGCTAAAATGATAGGTATAACAGGAAGTAACGGTAAAACAACTACCACCTTACTTACCTATCATATTTTCAAAAAGGCTGGATTAAATGTTGGCTTAGCCGGAAATGTTGGTGAGAGCTTGGCGAAACAAGTGGCAGAAGAAGACAAAGATTTTTTCATCATTGAATTAAGCAGCTTTCAGTTAGACGATATGCATGAGTTTAAACTTGACGTAGCCATTTTATTAAACATTACGCCTGACCACTTGGATAGGTATGATTATAAAATGGAAAACTATGTAAAGTCTAAGTTTAGAATTATACAAAATCAAACAGAGAGTGATGCATTTATTTACTGGATGGACGATCCGGAAATAAAATCACATTTAGAAAAAATTAAAGTAGTAGCAAAAAAATATCCATTCAGCATAACACAAATTCCCGAAGAGGGAGCATATAAAGAAAATGAGTCAATTAATGTTAAACTAAATAATAAACTATTTACTATGTCAATTTACGAACTTGCTTTGCAAGGAAACCACAACCTCTACAACACTATGGCAGCAGCCGTAGCGGCCCGAATATTTGATATTCGAAAAGATAAAATAAGAGAGAGTCTTTCAGACTTTCAAAATGTAGAACATCGGTTAGAATTTGTTGCCAATATTCACGGTATTGAATTTATAAACGATTCAAAAGCAACAAACGTTAACTCTACTTGGTTTGCATTAGAGAGTATGCAAAAACCTGTAGTGTGGATTGTAGGTGGCGTTGATAAAGGAAACGATTATACAATGCTGGAGGATATGGTGAAAGAAAAAGTAAAAGCAATTGTTTGTTTAGGTAAAGACAATAAAAAAATCATTAAAGCTTTTGCCGATAAAATTGAAACTATTGTTGAAGCAACAAGTGCCGCAGATGCTGTTAAAAAATCTTATGAATTAGCAAGAAAAGGAGAGACCGTATTACTTTCTCCATGCTGTGCAAGCTTTGACTTATTTGAAAATTATGAAGACAGAGGGCATCAATTTAAGAATGCAGTGAAAGGGCTATAAATAAACACCTTTACCCATGAAAAAAGTTAACCAAATTAACCAAGTAGAATTTTATGTTTCAACAGTAGATGATACTGACTTCCCTCCGCATATAAATAGTTGGGCAGTTATTTTGGGAGAAGCAGATGATGTTTCTAAGTTGAATAAAATTATTTCTAAAACGAAAGTTGTTTTAGCTAGCAAAAAATGTGTTGAGGACATAGCAACACTAACAGCTCGCAAAAGCATACTATTATTAGAGGTAACAGGTGCAGAAGAAGCATTTTTTTGTGTAAAAAATATTTTAAAACTGGTTAATGGAGTTGTTTATTTTTCAGACACACCTTTTTCAGATGCTCAAAAAGAAATTAATGAATTTAGTAATCTCTCAGTTTAAAAAAATTGAATGTCCTAGAGAAATATTTCAGAGGAGACAAAGTCGTTTGGGTAGTTGTGATGCTACTTTCCATAACTTCTATCTTAACTGTTTATAGCTCTATTGTTACGCTTGCCTACAAACACACAGACGGAAATACCTTTTACTACTTAATTAAACATTCTTCATTTTTAATCATTGGTCTATTACTTACTTACTTCACCCACAACATTAAGTACACTTATTTCTCAAAATTATCTCAACTACTTTTATACTTATCCATACCATTATTGCTACTAACTTTAGTGATGGGAAGCACTATCAATGATGCAAGTAGGTGGCTTACTATTCCAATTTTAAATTATACTTTTCAAACATCAGATTTGGCCAAGTTTGCTTTGATTATGTATCTGGCGCGAATAATTTCAAAAAAGCAGGATAACATTAAAGACTTCAAATCAGCTTTTATTCCTATTATCTTACCTGTATTAGTGGTTTGCGGATTAATTCTTCCCGCCAACTTATCTACTGCTGCATTACTTTTTATTACATCAATAATTTTAATGTTTATTGGTAGAGTAAATATCAAGTACATTCTTTCATTAATAGGTATAGGTGTAGCGGGTCTGACAGTTGTTATATTAATCGGAATGGCTTTTCCCGGAACTATAAAAAGGGTAGATACTTGGGTAAACAGAATAGAAGATTTTAGAGAAGGTAACGTCACTGAAAATTATCAATCGGAGCAGTCTAAAATAGCAATTGCTACAGGTGGAGTTTTTGGAAAAGGTCCCGGTAAAAGTACTCAACGAAATTTTTTACCACATCCATATTCCGATTTTATTTACGCCATTGTGATAGAAGAATATGGATTAATAGGTGGAATATTATTATTGTTTTTATATCTCATTTTATTATTTAGAGGAATTAGAATTTCCTCAACTAGTGATAAGCCTTTTGGAACTCTTTTAGTTTTTGGTTTCTCATTTAGCTTAGTTTTTCAAGCCATGATAAATATGGCTGTGGCGGTTAATTTATTTCCTGTCACAGGTCAGCCTTTACCAATGGTTAGTATGGGAGGAACTTCTATTTTATTCACTTTTATTGCAATGGGAGTAATCTTAAGTGTTAGCAAGCAACATGAACCACAAAATTCTTTAGCAGATGCAGCAGCTTAAGTTTATCATAAGCGGAGGAGGAACGGGTGGTCACATATTCCCGGCTATTGCGATAGCAAATGCTTTAAAAAAAGCAGAACCTAATTGTGAAATTTTATTTGTTGGGGCAGAAGGAAGAATGGAAATGGAAAAAGTTCCAAATGCAGGATATAAAATTATTGGGTTACCCGTAATGGGTTTACAACGAAAATTAACACTAAAAAATCTTGCCTTTCCGTTTAAATTAATCCGTAGTTTATTAAAGGCAAGAAAAGTTGTAAAAGACTTTTCTCCAAATGCAGTGGTTGGAGTGGGCGGCTATGCCAGTGGGCCAACTTTAAAAGCTGCAAATGCTCAAAAAATTCCTACCATTATTCAAGAGCAAAACTCTTATCCCGGAATTACAAATAAATTGCTTGCAAAAAAAGCTAAACTGATTTGTGTTGCATACGACAATATGGAAAACTTTTTCCCTAAAGAGAAAATAAAATTAACCGGAAACCCTGTCCGTCAGGATATCACTAGTCTTGAAAACATAAAATCAGATGCATTGGAATATTTTAAGTTAGATGCTTCTAAAAAAACGGTTTTGGTTATTGGAGGAAGCTTAGGCGCATTAACTATCAATAAAGCAATTTTGGGTTCGCTTGAAAAGTTTCAAGAAAATGATATTCAGTTGATATGGCAAACGGGTAATGGTTTTAAAGACAAAGCTAAATCGGCTACAGCAAATTATTCAAATACTCAATCACATGCATTCATCACAAAAATGAATTATGCTTATGCTGTTGCTGATGTGGTTATTTCAAGAGCGGGAGCCTTATCCATTTCTGAAATTTGTGTAACAGGAAAACCATCAATTCTTGTTCCTTCTCCAAATGTAGCTGAAGACCACCAAACTAAAAATGCAATGGCGCTTGTTTCAAAAAATGCAGCTTTGTTAGTGAAGGATGTTGATGCGGAAAAAAGTCTTGTTTCATCAGCACTTAAGCTTATCAATGATGAAAAGAAGTGTAATGAGTTGCGTGAAAACTTAAAACCACTTGCTTTTAAAAATGCAGCTGAAAGTATTGCTAATGAAATTATAAAAATTGCAAAACAAAATTGAATTTAGATAGCGTAAATAAGGTCTTTTTTTTAGGAATTGGAGGTATTGGAATGAGTGCTCTGGCAAGGTATTTTTTATTCCTGGGAAAAGAAGTTTATGGTTATGACAAAACACCAACAAAACTTACCAAAGAATTAGAAAAAGAAGGTGCTAAAATTCATTTTGAAGATGACGTTTCATTGCTGCCTGAAGGAATAGATATTGTTGTTTATACTCCGGCAATTCCAAAAGATCATAAAGAGTTTAATCATTTCAAAAAGCAAAAGTTTAATTTATACAAGCGCTCACAAATTCTAGGAGAAATTAGTAAGAACTATTTTACCCTTGCTGTTGCCGGAACTCATGGAAAAACAACCACAAGCGGAATGATAGCACATTTTTTAACAGAATGTGGAGTGCCGATAGTTGGGTTTTTAGGAGGAATTATTAAAAACTTTAACTCTAATTTTGTTATTCATCCTGATGCAAAAGTTTTGGTAACAGAAGCCGATGAATTTGATCGTTCGTTTTTAACCTTACATCCAAACATTGCCATTATCACTTCTTTAGACCCTGACCATTTAGATATTTATGGAAGCAAAGAAGAAATGGTAAAATCATACAGAGAGTTTGCTTTACAAGTAAAAGAGAAAATCATATTGCATAAATCAGTAGAAGAAGATTTGGTTACCATTAAAAATGTTTCTTCTTACTCCACTAATACAAATAATGCAGAAGTAACAAGTGCTAATATTAGAGTTGAAAATGGCAAGCAAGTTTTTGATATTATTAATGGTTTTGAAAAAATCGAAAACATAAAATGTGGCTTACCCGGAAAGCATAATATTGAAAATGCATTGGGAGCTTTTATTGCTACTAATCAGTATGTGAAAAATCCTGAAAAAGTAGCTAAAGCTATCGAAACTTATCAAGGTGTGG